>DATLSK010000111.1:0-6233 GCA_035534155.1 Chloroflexota bacterium
AGAGATTGCTGCCACTGCCGTCAACCGGTCGATTGACGCGGCCAGCCGGCGCGCGTATGCTGTTGGTGAGGATGTCCGCCAATGAGTGAGTCTCTCCGCCCGGTTGAGTGTCAAGGGGTACGCTGGTTCGAGTTCGGCCACTTCGATCGTTGGCGGCAGGTCCTGGCGGTGGTGAGCTCCCGTGGTCACGGCGTCAGCCACGCGGGAAAAGCCACGCTCAATCTGAGCTACGCCGTTGGCGACGCCCCGGAACGAGTCGCCGAGAATCGGCGCCGCTTGATTGAAGCGCTCGGCATCCAAGCCACCCGGATCGTTTGCGCGGCTCAGGTTCACGGCGCAGAGACCGCCCTGGTCGACGAAGCCAGCGCGGGGGCCGGGTTTCTCACCTCGACGACCGCGATTCCATTGGTCGATGCTCTGGCCACTGACCGACCGAATCTCTTCCTGTGGCTTGGTTTCGCCGACTGCGTACCAATCGTAATCTTCGATCCGGAGCGCCCGGCGATTGGCATCGCCCACGCCGGCTGGCGAGGCACGCTGTTGGACGTGTCGCGCAGCCTGGTCACCACGATGCAAGCCGCCTTTGGGAGTCGTCCAGCCGCCCTCTGGGCCGCCATCGGACCAGCGATCGGTCCATGCTGCTATGAAGTCGGAAGAGACGTCGAAACCGCTTTCCGCGACCGCTGGGGAAATACGACAGACGAGATCTTCCACGACCTTGGATCCGGACGACATCTCAACCTCTGGAAAGCGAATCGCCTCTCATTAGAAGCAGCCGGCGTTCTCCCGGGGCACATTTCTCTCAGCCGTGCCTGCACATCGTGTCAGAACGAAGACTTCTTCTCCCATCGTGCTCAGCATGGCGAGGCCGGCCGCTTCGCGGTGATCGTTGGCTTGCGTGAAGGAGAATGAACGATGACCCTCGAAACAAGCGTTCTACGGACCCTGTCCGAGCGGATTGATCGAGTGCGGCAATTGATCGCCGATGCCGCTCGTCTTGCCAGCCGTAATCCGGACGAAGTGACCCTGGTCGCGGTCAGTAAAACGGTTGACGCCGATCAGGTTCTTGCCGCGGCCGAGCTGGGAATTCGTCATTTCGGAGAGAACCGGGTCCAAGAGGCTGAAGAAAAGATTGCGGCCTTAACGGGTCGACTCCCGCCGGAGGTGCATTGGCATCTGGTCGGTCACCTTCAGTCGAACAAGGCCCGCGTCGCGAGTGAGCTCTTTACCATGATCGAGTCGGTCGATTCGGTGCGCCTCGCCAATACGCTGAACCGTCTGGCCGGCGAGCGGGGCATCCGGTTGGCGATCCTTTTGGAAGTGAACGTCGCCGGCGAAGCCAGCAAGTTCGGCTTTACCCCTGACGAGCTACGCGAGTCGCTCGCGAGCATTCTGGCGTTGCCGATGCTCGACGTCCGCGGATTGATGACGGTCGCGCCCGCGGTTGCCAACCCTGAAGAAGCACGGCCGACTTTCCGCCGTCTCCGCGAATTGCGCGACGACCTGAACGCCAGTCTACCGAACGCTCACTTGAACGAACTATCGATGGGAATGACTCACGATTTTCCGGCGGCAATCGCGGAAGGCGCAACAATTGTCCGAGTTGGCCGGGCGATTTTCGGCGAACGAACGACGTAAGTGCCCTGCAGGTTCAGGGGATTTCTGCTAGAATTCGGGCAGAAAGTGGGTTCTGCGTCGCTCGCGCCCCCGGTGCGGGATGTGAGGAACCAGATCCGCTTCCGGATTCATCGTTGACTAAAGAGGCACCGGTGGTAAGTTTTCTCATTGTTTTCGTCAATCTCTTGTTTAACATTTTGACGTTCGCGATTCTGATTCGCGCACTGATCTCGTGGTTTCCGATTGCACCGGACAGTGTAATCATCCGAATCTTAGACGACGTCACCGAGCCGATTCTGGCTCCAATGCGGCGGGTTGTGCCCCGATTGGGCATGTTCGACATTACGCCAATCGTTGCGATGTTCGCGTTGCAAATCATTCAGCAGATCCTGGTTTCGGGGTTGACGGGTGCTCTTTAACCCGGTACCTGGCAAGCCACGTCGCGACGAGGTCGGCCGGCGCGTCAATTTCGACAAGCTTCTGTCGGCCGGTTTGACCATGTCGCACGTTTATCCGACCACGCGCAATGCCAAGCTCGCGCGCCAGCAGCTTCACCAATTCTTCGTTTGCTCGGTTGTCAACCGGCGGCGCGCTCAGATCGACTCGCAAGACGTTCTCTTGAAACCCGACGATCACCGTACGATGCGCCGCCGGGCGAACCTGAACTCGTATCCGTTCCATACTGAAAGATTGTAGCAGCGAAAAAAGTGGAGCCCCAATCATCTTGGCAAGATGCCCCATCTGAGCCCTGGCGAATTATTGCCGACCGGAAGATCGCCGAAGCGATGGCCGAAGGTCGCTTCCGCGACCTTCCCGGGGAAGGCCGCCCCTTAGTCTTTGACGACAATCCCTTCGAGCCCCCGGAAGCACGAATGGCAAATCGGATTTTAAAAAACGCCGGCTTTGCGCCACCCTGGGTCGAAATCGGACACGACGTCGACCACCATCTGCTCGTGGTCGAACGCACCCGGCAGCGCATCCATGACGCCGTGGTGCGCCGCCGGACCGATCGCGTCACGTTTGAGCAACGCGCACGTGCACTGGTGTGGGAATACGTTCAGGCGATCGAGCGATTGAATGAGTCAATCGACAAGTTCAATATCGCCGTGCCAATTATTAGTTTGCAGAAGTCTCGTTTATCGATTCGTCGCGAGCTGAATCGTCTGGAGCGCGCCGGACTTCCCATCCCCGAATATCGCGAGTCGAATCCAGGCTAGGACGCATACGCACCGGTTCTCACCGACCGAGGACACGCGACAAAGAACAGTAACGCGCCTGAGGCGAGGTGGTCGAGGGACATTCGATAGGAACGAACATCCCTCAACCATGCCTCAGCGCAGCCCAACCAGGCGCTGTCGAAACGCCCATTCGACGCGTTCCGCGAGCGTTCCCACCTGACTGAAGGCATCGTCCGACAGTCGTCCCCTCAGCCAAAGCTGACCGAGACGCGTAATCGCGGGTTCAATAATTAAGTCTTCCACGTCTGCGAGAGCCCAGCCCACGTCAATTGCGCGCATCAGAACCCCGACCGAACGCTCATGATCGTGTAAAAGAAGCCCGCTGATCAAATCGTCCGCTTGAGGTCCGACCGGCACGCCGTACATTCCCTTGTGCCGACGAACGGCGGTGTCGGAATGACCGGTCACATTCACCTGGTGCTGTTGGGCCGTTGCAAAGCTCACGTTGCGCCCCCCTTCCGGCGTCCGCCGAGCCTAGACTAGCTCGGGTCGCTATAACCACAGTACAGAACGACCGAAAGGGCGGAACGTTACAGAACTGGAGAAGGAATCTCGCTACGTAATTCAGCCAAGATTGCAATGTCCGAGGCGACCTGGCGGCGCTGGCTCCAGGGCAACGCTGCGCCGTCGACATCATTGCGTCCCCAGAAACCGTCGTCTTTGACTTCGACGACTGCAACTTCAATCATTGTCGTTGGCACGGTGACCGAATCCATCCGAGCCTTGACAACCCGCGCTTCACCCTTGATGCTCAACGTCAAATTTCCGCCCAGAACGGAAATTCGCACGTGGCCGTTTTCACGAATATTCGCAACTGTTTCGACGCCGCTGTCAATTGCCATGCGAAGCATCCGCGACGACAGCGCGACGATCCACGAAATCGGGGCCGTGTCCGGCCAACCGTCCGAATCCACCGTGGCCACGTAGGCGACCCGATGACCACGCAAATACTCTACCAACTTAGAGGGTAGTTCCCGACCGACGATAACACCCATCAGTGATACTCCCAACGAACTCAAGGAATAAGACAATCGTGACGATGGTTCGCGGGCCACGTCGTCAGCACGCAGTCACGTCCGCCCGCTGAACATACCTTCGGGGCTTCGTCTCTGCATCCAGTATACGGAGAGGGGCGAGACAGTGTCAACTTACGGTTGCGTCGTGCTAATTTGGTTGGCGATTTTGACAAGGAGGGGAAACGACGACCACCCTGACGTCTCCGCCGAGTTGCCGTAACGTATGAGCTCGATCCGACGGACGAGTGAACGCTCTTCGATACGGACCGGCTGGATCCACGTGAGCTCGGCAAACTCGTGTCCAAAAGGATCGCGCGCGACTACTGCATCAGCGGGCAGCCCAGGGGCGACGTCACGACGCTGGCTCCCGAGTATCTTGTTTCCATGGAAAAGATCGCAGTCCACAACACTATGGGCGGCCAGCGCGCCCGCGTCGGTCGTCAAAACGACCTGAGCCCAAACGTCGGGCTGGCCCGACTGACTGATCCGAAAAAGGCTGACCTGACTCCCCTGCCCGAATAGGGGCTCGGCCCAGGTGAGCCGGGTGAACCGTTGAAATTGCCAACCTTGAGCCCTACCAATCGGCGCCAACGTAGTGACCGAAACCGGAGCGATCCGGGCTCCGGCTTCGGGAAACGACTGGCGCAGTCGCCATTCTAGTCCGGCAACCAGAAACGCAATCGCCGCGACCAACAGGACAGTCCTCCCCGGTGCTCTGCCCCAGGTCAGAGATGGTCGGCGTTTCCGAACGGCGTTACCAACTCTCGGTGTCGCGACCGTCAGTCCTCCCACGATCAGCAGGAAGAACACTATGCCCAACAAGGGGTGGGCCACCGTTCTGGCAAAAGTAAATCCGGTTGAGCGGATGACTGCAGCGATCGCGATCACCCGAGCGACGTTGCCAATGAGCGCCATGGCGGCCGCCCCAGCGAGGAGCAAGATGCGCGTCCTGACCCGGCCAGGACCATCAAAGACGATCGGCGTCCCGACGGCCAGGACGCCAAGCACACCGGAGAGTCCGGAGCAAGCAGTGGAGATACTCAAGGAAAATGCGCCGGCCCCGGTTCCGAAGATGAGAACCGAGCCCGCGGTCAGGCTCATGGTTCCAAAGCCGAGCCAGCTCATGGCGTGCACAGTGGCGACAGCGGTAAGCCGTGCTAAGCTTGGGCCGACCGCCCCGGACACTCCCAGCCAGATCCCGGGCCAGAGCAGCGCGAATACCGCGACGGGTGCCCCCAACGTGAGAACTGCGTCGAAGCCCCAAACGATCGCGATCAAGGCGACCAGGACCAGAGGCGCCGCCAGGAGATCATCGCGTTCGGCCCAGTACCATACACCGAACCAGTCTGGGGCGCGTGTGAGTATTAAGATCGCCGCGCCGAGCGCGAGTGAAGCGAGGCAACCGTCCAAAAACGGCTCTCTTTGCTGACTGACCCGGAGCACCTCGTCGTATCGTCGCCAGGCCAACAACCCTGCCACCGGTACGACGACCACCGCGAATCCCAGCGGCGCGTCAGTTCTCGCCCACGCGAACAGATCCCCGCAGATCGGCCAGAATGCCAGGATGGTCGCCGTGCCGACGAGGAGCAACCCCCAGATCGGCTGTTTTGTCGGCCCCTGCCGAGCGCTCGCTCGCTCACCGGGGTCTGTCGGTCGCTCGGCTGATCTAGCGTTGGCCCCGAGCACCGGTTTCTCGGGAGCGAACGAAGCACGGCCTGGCGACCGTCGCTGACGCTCCAATCGCAATCGCTGTGACATCGTACGAGACTACGAGCGAGACGACATCAGCTCGCGCCGCCGCCGCCACCACACCAGTCCTCCGACCAGGCCCAGTCCGAGCAAGTAAACCGCCGGCGTCGGTACTTCTGGCACATCCATACCCGGCGGCGTAACGTAAAAGTCGGCAGTCGCGATGGGAATGGGAGCAACGCGGGCCGAAGGAGCGTCATAGATGTACCCGCTGTTCAACCCACTGTCATACTGACCCACCGGAGGAAACGGACTGATCCCAATCTGGACCTGGAATGTGTCACCCGCGACATCGGGATTACGCCAGATCAGCGTCGGCGCGAACTCTCCATTGGCGATTGATTTGATTTCGCCCCAGGCAAGCTGTTGGCCCGTTTGCAAGTCAACGATGCGGTAGTAGTCCGTGCTATTCGACAAACCGCTACCCGTGAGGTAAACGTCTTCACCAAATGCGAAAGAATTTAACGCCTCGGCGGAGTGCGCACTGTCCCGGTGAACAAATCCCAGGGTAATCGAACCGGTATCCGCCGAGACGGTCGTGGCCACCAGTGATGCCAGCAACGCAAACAGCGCGGCCAACACACTTGTCCTCCGGCCCAACGGAAAAATCGCT
>DATLSK010000112.1:0-23875 GCA_035534155.1 Chloroflexota bacterium
TCGCCAGGTTAACACGGAGGTTGGTCGAGGTAAATCGAAAGTAAAGGATACTGACCCAGGTGGGCGCCTCGCCACAACCGAAGCCGACCGAATTTCAGGCTTCTCCCAGACGATCGGAACGAAAGGAGTCAAACCAGTCCGGTCAGGGAACCGCTTGTTGAAAGGGACCTCATTGAACGGGTCTCCTTGCGCTTTGCCTCATCACTGGTTCCATTCGGTAGCGCAGCGCCGCATGGTCACCTTGTTGCTCATCAACTCTTCCCGGCCGGTCCAGGCCTGAGAATCGGATACTGCCATTTCTCCGCGGCGAAGCCCCATCGCTCCGTTACTTTCCGCGCGAGATCATCCGTTTGGGAGAAGCGGTTCTTCTGGTAGTTGCTTTGACCGGCTACCATCGCACATAGGTGACGCTCCAGTTGCTCGAAGCCGCCCAAATTCAACCTCTCGTAAATTTGGCGGACCATGGCAATCGGATTGGCTTCGACGTCCTCATATCGTACTTCGATGAGATTGCCTGGTGGGATCAGCTTCTTTTCGGCGAAAAACTGGTGCATCAGCTCGGCGTAAAACTGCAGCACATTGCTTTCGAGCTCCGCCGGTTGAATCTTCTGTAGGGCGGTGACTGCATAGGTGGCTGAATAAAACCGCAGCGTCGAAGGGAATACGTCGTACGGATTCCGGTACATGTGGATAAACTTCGCGTCGGGGAACAACTCGAGCAACAGGCGAATTCGCCCCGTATTGGCGGGGTTCTTGAGGATTAGACGACGCCCGCCCGCGAGCACCGTCGCGGTGCGCAGGACGTAGAGATAGTTCTCCTTCCACCGGTTGACTACTGAATCAGGAACGTCTCGGAACAAGGCGTATCGTGTGAAGTAGAACCGCGCCTGACGCGGGAAGGAAAGGTGATGATAAAAGGACAGCTGGGACAGATTCGCGACGGCAAGTTCATCCTCTTGAGGCCCGTCCTGGGAAAGGGTGACATTATCCATCCAGCGCGTCTTTGGTGTGTACGTCGCCAACAGCGGCTTCAGCGTCTTTGAGCCAACCAACGCTAATTCTGGGGCAAGTGTTTGAAACAGCGTCACGTATCCCAGGTTCGGATCAGTGCAGAGAAGATTGTGGAGAAGCGTCGTGCCGCTACGCCAGTGGCCCACGATGAAAACTGGCGGTTCCGCGATGCGCTGCTTACTGATCTCGCGGCCGTTGCAGGCGCGCTCAACAAGCCGCAGCGGTTCAGTCGCCGCGCTCACAGCGGAGGTGAAAAGGGCGCGACGCAAGTATTCGCGGTCAACGCCGCGATTTTCTTTCAGCAGCCGGAGCCAGTTTTGAAAAGATCCAAACGCCAGAGGTTGTAGCGTGTCGGGAGGGCGCTTGCTTCGGTCCACGTACTGCGCGAACTCCTCTCCGGAACTTTTTCGCAGCGAAGGATGTCAGGGCAACGGATCGCTGCCGTCGCGTGTGCCAGCAAGCGCCAGGTCAAGGGAGACACCTGGACGGGCGAGCGTCGGCCACTGATGGTTCATGCGCCGGTACACCCAGCTTTCGACACTGATCGTACCGTAGTTGTACGGATTCCTGGGTCGTATCGTCAAGTCCCCAGGCCCCGCTCAAACCGCCGCGCCATTCGGTAAGTAAACGTGATGCCATCTGCCATCCCGAGGTATTGTCGACACAGTCAGGGCCGTGCTAGACTGGCGACGCTGGACTCCGTCGCTCTGGATCCAACGCGCGCGGGACGTGATCTGCCAGCCACCCAATCGAGTGAGCAAGGCTCGCGTTAGTCCGCGAGATTGGACGGCCGAGGTTCCTGGTGAATCCTCTGGGAGGAACGTGTTGGGAATACGACCCGTGCTGCTGAGCCTGATGCGTGTTGCCGATCTCGGAACACAACTGGCCTATCGCGTGAGCGGCGGCCGGCTGGGAGAACGCCAGCTTCGTTATTCGGTGCTGCTGCTGCACAGCCTTGGGCGCAAGACGAACAAGATGCGCACGCACGCTTTGCTTTACGTACGCAACGGAGACGATTTCGTTGTTTGTGCGTCGAACTTTGGCGCACCGAACAATCCTGCTTGGTACTGGAACCTTCAGGCGCACTCCCGGGCTCGGATCCAAGCCGGAAGGCGACGGATTGAGGTCGTCGCACGAACCGCGGACCCCGACGAGCGCCGCCATCTCTGGGAAATGCTTCTCAGCGTCCGCCCACAATACGCAGACTACCAGGCGGCGACATCGCGAAAAATTCCGGTCGTCATCCTAACCCCGATTGACACGGATTCACATCCCGACTTCGGAAAGAGGACCGATGGAGAATAATCGCAGTCTTCCACCATTTCCCAATAGCTGGTTTGTGATTGGTTTCTCAGACGAGCTTCGTCCCGGCGGCCTGCTCAGGCGCCGACTCGCGGGGCAGGATCTGGTGGTATTTCGTACTGAGTCCGGTGTTCCCGGCGCGATGGACGCGTACTGTCCACACCTGGGAGCAGACTTTAGCTACGGCGGCAAGGTGGTTGGCGAAACAATACGTTGCCCTTTCCACGGCTTTTGCTTCAATCGTGAAGGGACGTGTGTCGCGACCGGGTATGGTACCAAGCCGCCTCCGACGGCTCAGGTGCGTACCTGGCCATTTAGCGAACAAAACGGTTTGCTGATGGTCTATTACCACGGTGGAGACGCTGCGCCGACCTGGGAGGTACCAGCGTTCGACGTCGCCGGATGGGGTCCACCTCTGACGCGTTGCTTTTACCTGAAAACCCATCCGCAGGAAACAACCGAAAATGGCGTGGACATCGGTCATCTGGCCTGGGTCCACGGGTACCAGGACGTGGAAGTGCTTAAGTCGTACGAAATGGACGGCCCTCGGCTTGTCGTACGCTATGCCATGAGCCGTTCCGCGAACGCATTAGGAAAGGTCGGTCAGCGTCTGCGCGCCGAGTTTACGATTAGTGTGCACGGTCTGGGACTTTCCGTGGTCGAGGTCGACGTACCCGCCTTCGGCATGCGGACTCGTCACTTCGTCTGCGCCACGCCGGTCGATGCCGGACGATTGGACATGCGTGTTGTCATGCGGTTGCGTGAGGTCTCACATCCAGCGAAAATCAATCCCGCGCTAACATTCGTTCCACGCTCGCTGGTAAACTCACTGATTGCTCGCCTGACGTTCAATGGTTTCCTTCACGACTTGCAGCAAGACTTCCCGATGTGGGAACACAAGCAATACATTCAGCCGCCGCTCCTCGCCAAGGGCGACGGGCCAATCGGTAAGTTCCGCACCTGGACCAGGCAATTCTATTCTCAACCCGTACCGATGCTCGAACGAGAGCCAGTCCACATGGAAGTTTGATCGGCTGGAGCCGGCCGAGTATCGCCGCACGCTAGCGGTACGGAGACATGCGCAAGATCCACCGGCGGACCAGCGGACCAAACGGACGAGCGAGAAACCGCGTCACGCCGATACCGCGTGCCACATCGTCGATCACCTCCTCAAACGAGTGACGTTGATAGGCGAGGATCCGTTGACTTTCCTCGGTGTCAAGCCAGTCCGTACAATAAGGCTCATGACCGAATGCATTATCCGGCAGCCGTCCGATCCCCATGACGTCCAGCATTCTGCCAAGATAATCGCGATAGCGAACCTGACACGTTCGCCCCCCGCCAATCAGCCAGATTTTTCCCCAGACTTCCGGCGCGGCGAACGCATTGGCAATGGCCAGTCCGGCATCCCGCGTGTGCACCACTTCGAAGCGCGTGTCGAGGGGGATACGAAACATGATTGGATGCGGTTGGCGTGCGGTCAGAGGCGGCACGTCGGCAAATCGAAAGATTGTCCACACCAGTCCAGATGCCCGGACCATTTCCTCACACTCGAGCTTGTGCCCAGAATAGTGATCCGTTGCTTGAACTGGATCGACGACTCGCCGCGGCGCCGGCTGGTCCTGAGTGAAGCCAAACACATCGAAAGACGAGGCGAACAAAAAGCTCGGTGGTCGAGGTGTACGCCGAGCAGCATCAATGAGGACACGCGTACCGATCACGTTGATCGCGCGGGCACGGTCCGGGTGCTCTTCGGACTCGGGTGGTAAAACGTACGCGAGATGGACAATTGCATCTTGTTCTTGAACGGCTGGAACCAGATCCTCGACCAGGCGGATATCACCCCAGGCAAGCTCAACGTTCGTGCCGAGCGTTTGGCCAGCACGCTCGCGCGAACGCGTCCGATGGCCAAAGCAACGAACGGTGTGCCCCTGTCTCGACAATTCCTGTACGGTGCTCCAACCAATGTTGCCGAATGCGCCGGTGACCAGAATTCTCATTGCATCGCGAATCCTTCCGGTGAATCGTCCATCATAGTAACCGTGCTGCTCAATGGCAGCAACTAACACTCGCCCGCTCAAATTCGGTCCGTCTCGCTTCGGAGTTGCACTCCCGCCCGCGAACATTTATAAATTGATCGCAAACCGCTCAATGGCTGGAGCTGAGCGGAGGAGACAACTGACGTGAGCACCTACGTTTTTGACCCCAACATCATCGAATCGGCCGCCAGAAGAGGAATCGGCCTGCCCCGAGATCGGATGTTCGAGGTCATCTTGGACGCTCTCGAAGACAAGTATCCGGACGACATCCACCGCGACCAACCCTGGGTGTTCAACGTGGCTGGCGGCGTTATGATCCAAATCAAGATCATCCACGCGTCGCCGAGTGAATACATTATGCTCTGGGGCACCGCCATCGGGGCTGAAGGATACTCCGGGCGACATCCGGCTGAGTTTTACGACACGGTAGTCGACGGCGAAACCTGGTATCAGCCAGAGGGGAAGCTCGAACGTGAGGTGTATCGAGCGGGCGACCGCATTTTCCTTGGTCGCGGCGAGTGCGCGGGGATGCGGATCCCCGACCACCTCTGGGCAGTCGAGTATGCACGCGGGACCCTTCCTCTGGTATTGCCGTTCGGGCTCGCGGACGCCTTCACCAGTACGGTGGACATAACGACCATCTTTCGATCGCTCAAGATCTACGCGACCCTGTCTTTGAGGTCAATGCGCCGTCGCCGATCGCGAAATGGAATGTCTCAAGCGCTCGTCATCACGGCCGCCGTCTATCTTGCAGTCCGATTTCTTCTGACAAGGAGAAATGGCAGAATCACCGAACGGCCCGTGCTTTAGCGAAATCTTTACCGCATTACGACACTTTTTGCTACTTTTCTACAACACTGGTGCATTAGAATATAGGCAAGTCACAGACGATGTTTCACGACCAGCCGGTCGAGGATCGACGTCTGGAACCGAATGTTTTTCCTCATCGCTGCTCGGGACGCGCATCCCCCGAGCAGCGATACTTCTCTCCGACGCCCAGCGACCGTCGTCTCAGATTTTGACGTGCCCCAGCGCTATTATCGGCAAGGTCAATAGCTTCGTGAGGAATCGACCCAAGCTTACGGTGCCCCTCCGCCCGAGACAACGTGGACGATTCCCAGGACAACGCTATCGCCGTTTGGAGTCGAAAGACGCCCTCCGGTCCGTGGATCATACCAGCCACTGACCAGCGAATAGTCGCCGGGCGGCGTCTCGGGCGGCACGGTGATACGAAAAGAATAGCTCGCACGGTCCGCCGGCTGCCAGACGTGGGTCGGAAACGCACCACCGGCCGGCGGGCCGTCCCTCTGGGCGATCAAGCCTTTTGGCCCGACCAGATGGACGAAAACGGTATAGTCGCGCCCGATCGGTGCGATCGCGGCATAATCGATCGTTCCGTCGAGCGAGCTTCCCGGTGCCAGGCTGTGATGGTCCAGGTGGGTTCCGGTTATCACGATCTTATCTCCAAAGACCACACCAGACTCGGGGCTGGAGACCGGATGCGACGACCGAAAAACGAGCGGCCCGAGCGAAAGGGACTTGGACTCGACGGGCCGCCCGTTCTGGGTGATTGCCAGCCGAGCCAGAGTTGGCCGGGAGTACATCCCAACGATCAGGTCACCAACGCTGGGCGTCGGGGCGTTGTTTGGGATCCGGAGTCGATATTGATCGACGATCACCTTGCCGACCGGCCAAAAACTCGTCGGTAGGTTGCCTTGTCCCGGATAAGAATCGAGTTTGACGAGGGGTCGGTCCTGCCAATCGAGAATCTGCAGGAACAAGGTGTAATTGGTCGCCATTGGTTGGGTGCCTTCCAGGTACAAGGTGACCCGTAGCTCATCGCCCGGATGGAGCTGGTTCGGCGGTGGTGTCAGATCGACTCCACGGAGGCGAATGTCATCGCCAATTTGCACGTCCAAGCGACGACTCGGAACGATCGAGCGCGGATCGACGATCGGCGGCGCGGCGTAGGCCGGCTCCAGAACGGTCCACGGGGCGAGGCTCGCCGGTACCACCAAACTCAGCCCGAGCGCGAGCGCAACTGGCGCCGCGACGCGTCTCGGCACGAGACCGGCCCAGCCGACAACCAGAAGCAAGGCGAATGCACTGATCCCGCCGAACGCCAAGCGGCCTTGGAACGCCAACACGATCGTCAACCACGCGAAAAGGGCCAGGAGCGTCGTCGTGGCCAACGCCGCGGCGAGACCAACCCCAAACCAATCCCAAGGCGGCACACCGGCGGACCGTCGGGCACGATTCGCGACGTAGCGAACGGCCCAGCTCAGCCATCCCAGTCCAGCGAGCACCATCAGGGCGTAGAAGTAACGATAATTGATCGCCGGGGCCCGAATACTGAACCAGCCAAACAACTCCCAGTACGACATAACTAACCCCGGCAAGCCGGCCACGATCTCGCGGAATTGCGACTGGGTAAGCTGCATCTGATGACGATTCACGAACAGATCGAGAGGAACGAGCGCGTGGTAGAGAGAGAGGTTTCGGACAAACCACCAGCCGCAAGTAAGCAATGCCGCACCGGCGGCGACAAAAGAGTGAGTGATTACTTTTTGGATCGGGGACCGACATCGCCAGGCGGCGATCGCGATGGCCAGAACGACCACGGCCCCACCGCCGCCGGCCAACGGCTTCGCCAGGATCGCCAGGCCGGTAACGATGCCGAGCCCGACGCTGCGCCGTAGGCCAAGCGGCTGCTGAATTTGATGTACTGCGAGTAGCAAAAGCAACGCGCCAGTCGCGGCAACCGCGACGTCATTATCGACCGCGGAACTCATGAACAAAAACTGAGGGGTCAGCCCAACGGTTGCCGCGCCTGCCAGGGCCAGGGTAACCGGCAGGCCGATGCTCACGCCAATGAAATAGGTGAGCAGTACGGTTGCCGCGCCCCAAAGGGTTGAGCCAAAGCGGGCCAGATGAACCGTGAAGACTTCGCCGTGCCAGGGAAACTGTTGTGATGGTCCGTGAATGAAGTGATTCTTGTTCCCTTCGGTCGTCGGATCGCCCACGCTGCCGCTGGGGTTGTAAGCAGCGAGCGCGGTAACGTCGCCACGGGGCGCGGCCGCTGTCAACAGCGCTCCGACCACATAGTACAAAGGCGGCTGTACTGCTTCCTGTTGCGAGAAGAGTTGCGAATGGTCGTCGCCCAGAGTCGGTAGCCCTTGCCCACTTGCCAGGCTACGAACGAAGAGATAGTGCCAGATCTCATCGGGCGCCTCGAAGATCGGGTTGACCGCGTTGTATACACACGCCAGTGTCACATACACGACCAGTAACACGACGATTCCAAGGTGCCGACGCAAGAGTATTCCTTTTTCTTCGAACCGAAATCGCGCTCCCGCGCATCAGAAAAGACTAGAAAGCCTAGGGCCAGCCCATAAGTATTATACTTGAAGCAGAAGACTGGCTGACAAACGTCAAGCTGGCGCCGCATTTGTAAAAAAAGCATTCTAATTTTGCTAAGAATTTCGTCGCAGATCAGGTAGAATAGTGTGTTCGTAGGGTGCAGCAGATGGCGTTGGCTTCGGCCAGCTATCGTTTCGGGTCGCCCCTCGGTCGAGTGCCGACCCGGGTGAACGAAAGCCGTACCCGAACTCAGCGTGTAGCAAGGGAGATTCGATGACGGTCACAAATCGGCTGGCGATTCTCTGCGGCGGCGGACCAGCACCGGGTTTGAACAGCGTGATTGGCGCCGCTACCATCCGCGCTGCGCTCGAAGGGATCGAGGTGCTGGGCGTTCCGGATGGTTTCTCACATTTAATGCGTGGCGAAATTGGGCAGGTCCGGACGTTGACAATTGACGAGGTCAGCCGGATTCATTTCAGCGGTGGCTCGATCATTGGAATAAGCCGTGCCAATCCCACCAAAGACCAGCGCTTCTTGGAAGCAACGACGTCCAGCCTGGAGCAACTGGGCGTAGACAAGCTGATTACCATTGGCGGCGACGACACGGCGTTTTCAGCGATGCGACTGGCCGAGCATTCCCGCGGGCGCTTGCGCGTCGCTCACGTCCCAAAGACAATCGACAACGACCTCGATTTACCACATGGCATCGCGACGTTTGGTTACCAGACGGCTCGCCACATTGGCGTCGAAATCGTCAAGAACCTGATGACCGACGCACGCACGACCGGTAAATGGTTCTTGATCCTAACTATGGGCCGAACCGCCGGCCACCTGGCGCTCGGCGTCGGCAAGGCAGCCGGGGCGACGTTGACGATTATTCCGGAAGAGTTCAATCGCGGCGCCTTGCGCTTGGATAACCTGGTCGACATCTTGATCGGTGCAATCATCAAGCGCAAGGCGCAGGGACACGTCGACGGGACCGCTGTTCTCGCCGAGGGATTGATCGAACGGCTCGACCCAAGCGATTTGGCGAGCTTTGACTCGATCGAGCGCGATGAACACGGTCACTTGCGTCTGGCCGAGGTAAACCTGGGCGAGATCGTTCGAATCCGATTGCGCCAGGGCCTGACGGAATTCGGACTTAATCCGAGCCTGGTCGTGAAGGACATCGGCTACGAGCTTCGTTGTGCAGACCCGATTCCATTCGATCTCGAGTACACGCGTGATCTCGGATACTGCGCCGCGAAGTTCCTGCTGGAAGGTGGCAGCAATTCTATGGTCACGGTCCAGAACGGCCACTTTGTCCCGATTCCATTTGCCCAGATGCTCGATCCCACGACTGGGCGCACGCGCGTCCGACCGGTCGACGTCAACAGCGAGCAATACAAGATTGCCCGGCGGTACATGGTTCGCCTACGCCGCGACGACTTTACTGACGAAATTGCTTTATCGCGGCTTGCCGCGGTCGCTGGACGCGAGCCAAGTAAGTTCCGCGAACGCTTCTCGTATCTGGTGGAACACGAGGCGCCGCCGCTCCACCTGCCGTTGGTCTGAAACCTCGGACAGTGTCCGACGTTTCCCTTCCTTCCCCCTTCCCGATTGGCTTTGGAAAAGGGGGAAGGGTCTCGCGATGAACCAAATCGGTGACTTTTGTCGATGAATCATGTAGCTCACATGGCGTCACTGTCCGACTTCCTGGCCACCGATACGGTATAGACAGCCCAAATGTCGGTGGCCAACTCCTTAATCGCCTCGCGGTTGCCGAAACCCCTCCAATCGTTTACTCTGCCAGATGCTTGACGGATAGTTGGATGCACCTTATCGTCAGTGCAAGTAGTCGCGGTTCATATGCCGCGAACAAACACGTCTAAAGGAGAGTCCTGATGTCAGCGCAGATTCCCGAATCGCACCTGGATTTGCTTACCCGCGAGAAAAAGGCCTTTGCTCAGCTTGCGCTCGTGACCAGCAAGGGTGAGCCACAGGTCACTCCGATGTGGTTCGACTACGATGGCGAGAACATTATCTTCAATACGGCTCGCGGTCGGGTCAAAGACCGAATCATGCATCGGCAACCAGTCGTCGCTCTGGCGATCAGCGATCCCGCCAACCCCTATCGCTACCTGCAAATACGCGGCCCAGTGATTGACGAGAGCGAAGCTGGAGCCTGGGAACAAATTTGCAGCTTGAATCAGAAGTACCAGGGACATCCAAACTATCCCAAGAATCCCGGCGAAGTTCGGGTAACTTACAAAGTCCGTCCCGAACAGATCTCGGTGAAAAGCTGATCGTTAGTCCCGCTCGCCTGGCCGTGAGTACACATAACATGACAGTCAACGAGAAGAACGTTCTGGTGACCGGAGCGTCGAGCGGTATCGGCTGGGCAAGCGTCAAAAGGCTCGACGAGGCGGGGTTCCAAGTATTCGCGGGGGTTCGTACCGAGGCCGACGCCGCCCGACTGCGCGCCCAACTGTCCGACCGAGTAGTCGCGCTGCCGCTGGACGTCTGCGACGAAAAGACGATCGAAATAGCGTCAACCACGGTGGCGGAACGCATCGGCGCCGCGGGTTTATACGGACTGATGAACAACGCCGGAATCGCCGTGGCCGGCCCTTTGGAATACATGCCAATTCGGGAAGTGCGACGTCAGCTCGAGACAAACGTCATCGGCCAGCTCGCCGTGACCCAGGCGTTCTTGCCAATGCTCCGGCAGGCCAGGGGACGAATCATCTTCATCAGCTCAGTTGGCGGCAGAGTCGCCATGCCGTTCCTGGGTCCCTACGCTGCATCGAAGTTCGCGATTGAGGCACTTGCCGACTCACTCAGGATCGAGCTCAGTTCATCCGGCATTCAAGTCGTCCTGATCGAGCCCGGCCCGGTGGCGACGCCGATCTGGCAAAAGTCGATTGCTTTCGGCGTGCAGACGATGCAAGGCTTCCCGCCGGAGGCGGATATCCGCTACGGTCAGCGCGTGCGCCGCTTGATGCGCTTGGCCGAAAATTATGGCGCCACGGGAGTGTCCGCCGACCGAGTCGCCGAGATAATCCTCAACGTCCTTCGGTCCAATTCGCCGCGTGCGCGTTATCTGGTCGCGACGCCGGCGAGCGCGCTCGTCAACCGAACCCTCCGTTGGCTTCCCGACCGCCTTCGTGACTGGCTCGTTCTTCGCGCATTAGGAGCGTGAGCGAGGTCGCTGGCTGGAAGGGCAAGTGAAGGGCTGAGGGGTTCGAGCCTCGATGTCGCGGAAGAAGCGGACGAAGTAGGGGCGAGGCGTGCCTCGCCCCTACTTCGTCCGCATTCAGAAGAACTACTTGAACTTCGAGAATTCGATCTCTTGCTGGGTAATAAACTCAATCAGCGCGGGCTTGCCATCCAAAGTTTGGGCGATTCCTCGCTTGATGGCCGAGACGATTTCTCGAGGATCGGTGACCCGCTCGCCGTAGCCGCCGAAAGCCTTCGCCATGTCGGCATAATTGCCGGAAATGTCAGTGCTGCGGTACTTTGCCGTGGCCACTTTCATAATCGGCAGCTCAATCGCCATGGAGAAGTTGTTCAGGAGGATCGAGAGAATTGGGATCCGCTCGCGAACGGCAGTTTCGAAGTCCATGCCAGTAAAACCGATCGCCGCGTCTCCCCAGACGTTGATGCAGAGCTTATCTGGATGGGCAAGCTTGGCGCCCATGGCCAAACCCAGGCCGTAGCCGAGCTGCGTCGTCTTCCCCCAACCAATGTAGCTAAGGGGCGTGCGCGCCTCCCAAAACGGCGAGAGCTGATCGCGCGGACTGCCGGCATCGTGGGTAATGATCGTGTTCGGCACGTCGACAGTGTGCAGCAAATCCCAGAGAACTCGGTAGGGCGAGATTGGTGCACTGTCCGAGGTCAACTTCGGCAGCCACTGTTGCAGCCATTCGGCTTTGATCGAGCTAATTTCGCGAGTCACTTGGGGCGCTCGACCGCGGGGCTTACCGCCGAGTCGATCCTTGATCGCTTCGATGAGAGATTCCAAAACCAGATCGGCGTCACCAACCAGAGCGTGATCTGCCGCCACGTCCTTGTTCAGATCGGCCGGGTCGAGTGTCGCGTGAACGATTGTTTTCCCGGCTGGCATTTTCACGCCGTAGTTCGTCGTCGAAAAGCTGCAGCCAATGCCAAAGATAACGTCCGCTTTTTGAAGGAACTGGTGAACAGTTGCTGGGATCGAATTTCCACCCGAGCCCAGCGCGAGCGGGTGGTTCTCGGGAAACGCGCTCTTCCCTTGCAAGCTCGTCATGACCGGCGCTTCGAGCAATTCCGCGAGCGCCCGGAGGCCATCCCACGCCTGGGCGTAATGGACACCTTGCCCCGCGTAAATGACTGGTCGCTCCGCCTGGATGAGAACCGCGGCAACGGCGTCGACGGCTCGCGGATCCGGCGCGGTCCGTATATGCGCAGTCGGACGGTAGTCGATCGGCTCGGCCACCTCTTCTCGGAATACGTCGGTCGGAATCTCCACCATCACCGGTCGCGGCCGGCCTTGCCTCACTTGCGTAAAAGCGCGACGCAAGGCGTCGGGTACCGCTTCGGGAAGAACGACCTGCTCGATCGACTTCGTCACGTGCTGATAATTCAAGAACGAATTAAAGTTGGGGGGAACGTTCGTGAGATTCCGCGCGTAGCCAGCCGGCAGCACGACAATCGGCACCGAATCGCCATATGCCTGAGCAACGCCACCAAAGGAGTTCTCCGATCCTGGCCCGTGCTGCATCGCAAAGACGCCGATCCGTTGACCGGACGTCGTGCGACTGACCGCGTCAGCCATGTGGAGACCGGTTCGTTCCTGGCGAACGATGATTGTACGGATGTCCGCTTCGGCAGCGGCCTCGATAATCGGGTTCACCGGGTAACCGATCAGAAAACTTACGCCCTCTCGCTTGAGTATCTCTGCGACCGCGGCTGCAACTTTCAAAGTGCGCTTCCTCCGCCGATTCGATCTTGGGCACCAGGGCCCTGTCCGGAACATACTATCAAGAATCTTCTCCCGTGAACACTCGCTTCCCGAGCCCGACACGGTGACCACTGAACAATCCCCGTCTATAATTGAAAGGACCGAGGAATAGGAGAGACGTATCGTGAGCACACGACCACTCGCCCGACGCCGTTTGGGTCGGACGGACATGGACGTAACTGAGATCGCGCTCGGCGGCGTCGGGTTAGGTGGCAAGCGCACCACCGACGACGATAATCTCGCCGCGGCGACAATCCGTGAGGGCTGGGAGCGCGGAATCAATTATCTGGACACTTCGCCGCTCTATGCTGAGAGCGAGCGGCGCATCGGGCTCGGTTTCCGCCAGATCGGCGGCCGCCCGAAGGGCTTGTACCTATCGACGAAAGCTGGCACTCACCCGCTCAAGCGCGGCGACTACTCCGGTGCCGCCATCCGGTGGTCAGTCGAGAACAGCTTGAATCTCCTTGGCGTCGACGCCGTCGATCTGCTGCTCGTCCACGACCCGGATACGCTCGAGCCGGTCCTCGCGCCGGGCGGCGCACTGGAAGAGTTGGAGCACTTGCGCGACGAAGGCAAGCTGCGCTGGATCGGCCTCGGAGTGCGCGAGCACGACAAGTTGCGCACTGCGATCCGAACCGGTCGTTTCGACGCGATTCTGACCTACGCTGATTACAATCTCATTCGCCAAACCGCCGCGCCGTTGATCGAAGAAGCCGCCGCCGCGGGCGTGGGAGTGATTCTGGCCCAGGTCTTCCTCGCCGGTCTCCTGGCGGGCGATGACCCGGCCGAATCAAACTACGCCGACCGCCCGGACGCCAAGCCAGCCCGCGACTGGTGGCTTTGGGCGCGCGAACGGGGAGTATCGCTGCGCTCGCTTTCGCTACAGTACGGCCTGCGAAATCCGAGAGTCGGTACTGTTCTGGTTGGTGCCGACTCGCCCGCCCAGGTCGACGAAATTCTCGCCTCGACGAACGACCGTATTCCCGAAGCGATTTGGGCCGAAGTGGACGAGCGAATCGCCCAGCAGGTCGAAAAGGCACCGGATTACCCATGAACGGCGCTCCTCCTTGCTCAGCGCGCCCAAAAGCAACCGGATAAGATGAACCCGGTCGCTTTCCTGTACCACCCACTCTACGGCGAGCGCGGCTTTTCCCGGGTGCGGGCGTCGTGGCCGCGCTACGCTCTGGGTCGTCACCTTTTGAGTGACCTGAAGCTGCTGCCGCCGGCGAATTACGCCGTCATTGGCGAATCGATCGCCGATTACCCTCTGGTCGAATTCCGACCTGAGCCAAGTCGAGACGACGAACTGCTGGCGGTTCACCCGCCCGCGCTCCTGGCACACATTCGGGAGGCTGACGCGCGCGGGACCGGCTTTCTCGATTATGGCGACACCCCCGCGTGGCGTGGAGTCTGGCGTCGGACGACCCTCGCGGTTGGAGGAACCCTCCTCGCGGTACGGCTCGTGGCCCAAGGGGAGTTCAAGCGTGCTTTCAATCCGGCTGGTGGCTTGCATCACGCCCAGCGTGAACGAGCCGCTGGCTTCTGCCCGCTCAATGACGTGGTGATCGCGGTTCGAGCGCTCCAGAGCGAATTTGGCTACCGACGGATCGCGATCATCGACCTCGACGGTCACCATGGCGACGGAACCGAAGCGCTCCTCTACGACGAAAACGTCTTGACGATCTCGATCCACCGCTATGGCGGAACGTTCTATCCACGGACCGGTGCGGCCGGCGATCGAGGTCGAGGCGCGGGGTATGGCTACAATTTGAACGTGCCGCTCGACCGAGGCACGTCCGGCGAGCGATACCTCCATGCGTTTCAATCCCTGGTCAAGCCGCTTCTTCACCAGTACTTGCCGCGGATCATCATAGTGGTTCTTGGCGCCGACAGCCATTGGGCAGATCCCCTGGTCCGACTCGGACTCGGGCTCCCCGACTTTGCCCGGCTATCCGGGGAATTGGCTCAACTCGCGGACGAATACTGTGAGGGGAAATTGGTTGTTGTAGCCGGAGGCGGCTACGCTCCAGAGCACGTCGCCCGGTGCTGGGCGACCTACCTCGGGGTCCTGAGCGATGCCTGGCTTCCGGACGATCCTCGCTTGAAGGCATTGTTCGACGCGGATCGAATCGCGCGACAGGCAAGCGGCGTCTAATTCCAGATGCCCCATTCGCGCTCTAGGTCGCGTTTGACCCGGCGAATTTCGTCGAGATCAGGTCCAGCCGCCGCCATTTCCAGGTACCGCTGCAAGTCCGACTCGCTCTGAGCGTAGAATTTGACTTGCCGACCGAGCACGCCGCGGTCGCGAAGCTCGCGCTGCGAAAAAGGATTGAGGATCAACAGGCGCTCGGTCGCGGCGAGGGCCCGCACCGAGTCCGCCTGATTGACGTAAATGGCCTTCAAATTCGTCAGCAACCGAGAAATGATCATCCGTTTGGTCAATGGAGCCAGCATATCTGCCTGCAGCGTTATCTTGTCGCCATAGATTTGCTGAACGCGTGCCGCGCAGTCGGCAATCGTCAGGCGCTTACCCCGATCGAATGGATCAACGATGAGGCGATCGGACTCACCAATCGCGACGACAAAGTGCCCCGGCAAACCAATCCCCCAGGCGCCAATCCCGAGGCGTTTGCAGAGCGAAAGATAAACGATCGAGAGCGTTATCGGGATACCGAGCTTCCGGTCAAGAACGACGTTGAGGAAGCTGTTTCGCGGATCATAGTATTCGGTCTGATTTCCCCGGAAACCCTCGACGTCGTACAGAACGTGATTGATAGCGTCGACCGATTCGCTCACGTCCGGGTGCGGCGCAAGCTGAGAGCGAACGACTTCGGCCAAAGCCTCGAGACGCTCGAGGTAACTCTGACAATCAAGGTCAGGATGCTCTTCCTGGGCGACAATCAAAGCCGCGAGGTCGAGAGGAATCTCGGTCTCCGGTCGCTCAAAGAGGCGTTCGAATCGAAGGCGAACGAGCGACCAGTGCACCGAGCATCTCCAGTCTTTATTCTTTGTGATGATGGGAGCCGAGGCACGATCGCGACGAGACCGAAACCATCGGAAACGTGCCTCGGATTGAGTTGAATCTGAATCAGGAAGGGAGATTACCGACCGGCGCGAGCCGCCTCGTAACGTTGTGCGACAGCGGGCCAGTTCACGGTATTCCACCAGGCCGCCAGATAATCCGGCCGTCGGTTCTGGTACTTGAGATAGTAAGCGTGCTCCCAAACGTCGACGCCAAGAATTGGGGACCGACCTTCCGACAAGGGGTTATCCTGATTCGCGGTGCTTTCGATCAGCAGACCGCCATCTTTGTTCATGCTCAGCCAAGCCCAGCCGCTGCCAAAGCGTGCCGCGCCGGCCGCTTGGATCTGAGACTTGAATTGATCAAAGCCGCCGAACGTCTTGGTGATCGCCTCGGCCAGAGGACCGGTCGGTTGGCCACCCGCGTTGGGGCCCATGATCGTCCAGAACATCGAGTGGTTCGCGTGCCCACCGCCGTTGTTGCGGACCGCGGTGCGAATGTCCTCAGGAATAGCGCTGAGGTTGCTGATCAGCTCTTCGACACTCTTGCTAAAAAGCTCGGGGTGTTTCTCCACGGCGGCATTCAGATTCGTCACATACGCGCCATGATGGCGGTCGTGGTGAATCCGCATGGTCTGCTCGTCGATGGTCGGTTCCAATGCATTGAAATCGTATGGCAAAGCCGGGACTTCGTAGGCCATTGAGGAATCCTCCCCTTCCAAACATTATTGCTCCGGCGACGGTCAGCAACCAAGTTGTTCTTATGAAACTGGAATGGATTCGATAGAAAACCGTACCAGATTCGGCCACGGGCGCTAACTTTCCGCGCTTGGTGCCGTCGTGTCCGTCGCCAGACCTAACATTGATTGTACGAACTTGGCGAAGACCCGGCAAGCTTTAATCACGATGCGCGGTTTGACATGTGAGTGAGGAACGTGATATCAGATTGGAGCACTGAATGAATCAAAGGATCGAGGATTGATGGAAGAACGGCGTCTTCAGCTATTAAACGAGATCAAACAACACGCGATCAATTTCGGAACGTTCGTGCTGTCATCCGGTCAAACTAGCCACTATTACCTGGACTGTCGACGAGTGACGCTGTCCCCTTTTGGACTCTGGCTCACCGCTAACGCCTTCTTGGACGCGTTCGAGGGAACCGAGATTGACGCGGTCGGGGGGATGAGTGTCGCCGCCGATCCAATTACCGCCGGAATCGTCCTCGAGAGCTGGCATCGCGGACGTCCGCTAAGGGGCTGCGTGGTTCGAAAGGAAGCCAAAGGACACGGCATGCAGCGACAGGTCGAAGGCCCGCTGCAAAAAGGCGATCGAGTCGTGGTCGTCGACGATGTGCTGACTACCGGAGGATCGATCTTTCAGGCGATTGACGCGGTCGAAGCCGCCGGAGCGAATGTCGCGTCGGTCGCGGTGATCTTGGACCGACTCCAGGGCGGTGGCGAAAAGATTCGCGAGCGCGGTTACCCCTTGCTCTCACTCTTTACGCTTGAAGACATCCGAGACTATCTCGAAGCAGGTCGCCCGAGGGCTTAGACGGACGGCGCTTCGCCCGTCCGTGATTCTCGCGAGACAATGTAGCGTAGGATCGCCAAGATAGTGTGACGCTCGGATTCGGTGAGTGGGTGTCCCTTTTCGCGTTCATATCTGGCCACGACACGTTCGAACAACATGAGGGTGACGGCCGCGGCGCGCGGCGTGACGTCGGCAAGTACGCGGTCGATTTCGTTCACGAGTTGCTCGACGGGCCGCTTTTGCGAGCGTCGATCAAGATTTTTCCCCAAGTCCAACATCCCTTCACTAGCTGCCCCCTTACCACACGACGGAGTAACATCCTGGCGTCGCACCATGTGTGCCATTACGGTCGAAAAGAGCGACGCAGCACGGTTCGGAGACCGCCACGCATGCCGACGGCGCCGTCGAATTGGCCGGGGCTTCACACCGGCCACGCCCCGAGCGTCCGTACGAACGAACAGGATTGGGATAAACCGGCGAGAGCGTTGGCGACCCGCTCGTCCTCCGGATGACCGTCGAGGTCGACGAAAAACACATATTCCCACAAACGTCGGCGCGACGGACGCGACTCGATCCGGGTCAAATTGACGTGATTTTCCGCCAAATGACGTAGACCGTCTTGTAACGCACCAACCCGATCGTGCACGCCAAAGACGACCGCGGTACGATCCTGGCCGGTCCGCTTCCCCTGATGCTGACCAATCACCAGGAAGCGAGTGACATTTTTGCTATCGTCCTGGATGCCACGTGCCACGATCGGGACGTGATAGATCTCACTCGCCGATTCGGTAGAAATCGCCGCCGCGCTCTCGTCCTCGATCAACTGAGCCGCCCGGGACGTGCTGGCGGTTTCAATCTGGGTCGCGCTTGGCACATTCGCGGCGAGCCAGCGCCGGCATTGGGCGAATGCTTGCGGATGCGAATAGACGCGCTCAATCTTTTCGAGCGGGCCGCGGGCGAGCAAGTTGTGAGTAATCGGCAGCTCGATCGCTGCGCAGATCTTCAAATCGGTCTCGAGGAATTGGTCAAGCGTAAAGGTGACGGCGCCGCCGGTTGAGTTTTCGATTGGTACGACGCCGTAGTCGACGGTTTGCTTTTCCGCCTCGAAGAAAACGTCGGCGATCGTTTGACACGGTAAATAACTGCTTCCCGAGCCAAATTGTCGACGGGCAGCTTCGTAGGTAAAAGTGGCGACCGGACCAAGGTAACCAATGCGCAATGGTCGTTGGAGCGCGCGCGATGCCGAGAGGATCTCCCGATAGATCGCCGCGAGCGATTCGTCCGACAGTGGCCCGGTGTTTCGTTCGCTAATGTGAGCGAAAACCTGGGCTTCGCGAGCGGGTTGGTAAATCTCTAGCGCTCCGGCCTCACCAGCCTGCGCCCGCTTCGATTCACCAACCCGGAGAGATAGCTCGGCGCGTCGATTGAGAAGCGCGACCAGCTCACGATCGGTTTGATCGATCTGCGCGCGCAGCTCGTCCAGTCCCATCCCCTGTGCTCCTCCTACCTTGGTCGCCACCCATTCTATGCCGGACGAGCCGACCTTGTCGAGGCTGCCACCGGCAAACCGCCGATTCGGGGCGGCAAGACTCTGGTAAAATCAAGACAGGACGTTCGACGAGGAATTCAATCGATGATCAAGATCCATCCGAACATTCCCGACCTGCCACTAACGCCGGAAGCGTGGGATTGGTTGCGCGACTACGGCATGACCTTGAAAGTTCGTGACCCGCGTTCGACTTCCGGCGGTGGTTACTGGTGGCCCGACCGCAAATTGGTCGAGCTATTTACCGCCCAGGAGGAGGCCGCGATTCATGAGCTCGCCCACGCGTGGTGGCACGAGCGGCGCCTGCAGGGATCGACCGCGGCCGAGCTCATGGTCGCGGTCGTCAAGCTGACCGAGGAAACCGATCCGCGTTACGCCCGAGCCGCCGAGCTCGCACGGCAGTACGTTTACGGCATCCGTGGCCAACGCGACCCCAATAGTCCGACCGGCTGGTGGCGAGGCATGCTCGTCGACGGGAACGATTGGGAGATGTTCGCTGGCCTGGCAAGCGGCGCGATGGGACACCTGGAGCGCTTACCCGAATACGTCCGCCGATTTTACCGGGGCCTCTTTGATGAGCCCAAGGCTGCCTAGCGTGGAAGAACTGACGTACCTCGACCACGCCGCGACGACGCCAGTCGATCCCCGCGTTTCCGCCGCGATGGAGCCTTATCTGTCATCGCGATTCGGTAATCCCTCGAGCATGTACCGTTTGGCCCGGGAGGCGCGCCAGGCGGTCGACGCGGCGCGGGATACTGTCGCGACGCTGCTCGCGGCCCGCACCGCGGAAGTGATCTTCACCGGAAGCGGCAGTGAGAGCGACAATTTCGCTCTCAAAGGCGTCGCGCTCGGCAATCGCGACCATGGTCGGCACATCATTACCTCGCAGGTGGAACACCACGCCGTTCTCCACACGACTGAGTTCCTGGCGACGCTCGGGTTTGACGTAACCTACGTACCAGTTGATCGAAACGGATCGGTCGATCCCGAAGTGGTTGGACGCGCCGTGCGTGACGATACCATCCTGATCTCGATTATGTACGCGAATAACGAGGTAGGAACGATCCAGCCAATCGAGGAAATTGGCAGAATCGCTCGGACCTACCAGGTGCCATTCCACGTCGACGCGGTTCAGGCCGGCGGATCCCTGGACCTCTCGGTCGATCGCTTAGGAGTAGATTTGCTCAGCCTGTCCGGTCACAAGTTTTACGGTCCGAAAGGAACCGGAGTGCTCTACATTCGACGCGGCACGACCTGCTGGCCTTTGATTCACGGGGGAGGCCAGGAGCGAGGGCGGCGTGCCGGAACGGAAAACGTCGCCGGCATTGTCGGCTTTGCCACCGCTCTCGAGCTTGCCCAGGCCGAACGGGAAGCAAACAATCGGCATACCGAGCGGCTACGCGATCGGCTAATCTCTGGCCTGCTCGCCACCATTCCAGGTATAAGCTTGACCGGTCATCCAGAGCGCAGGTTACCAAACAATGCCAGCTTCGTGATCGAAGGTGTATCCGGGGAGTCGTTGCTGCTGGCGCTCGACCGTCGAGGTATTTGGGCGTCAACCGGCTCGGCGTGCACCTCGGGGTCGTTGGAGCCGAGTCACGTCCTACTCGCAATGGGTCTGCCGCCTCGGCTAGCCGCCGGCAGCCTGCGTCTCACCCTCGGGAAGGACAACACTGACGCCGATGTTGACCGAATCCTCGCCCTCCTGCCGGACCTCGTGGAGAGACTTCGTGGAATTGAAAGTCAAGACGCCGAGTCAGCGCGTCTGCTGGGCCGCTTGTAGCCCAGGTGGCGACTGGCTATGATTCCTGGTGATTTCAGCTACAGGGAGCCGCTCTTTGAGTAGGTCAACGGCACTCGCCGACCGTCGGCGACTGTCTCTCGTGTCGAAAACGGTCGCGGCGCTCATCGGAATTGGACTTTTGAGCGCTGCCTGCGTGCCCGGAAGTCTGTCACCGCCTACGCCAACGCCGGCCGCTCCCCTGGAAATCGCGCCGACGCCAACCCTCGTTTCGAATACAAACGGCGCAATTCCAACCCGCGTCATCAATACGCCATCGGTTTCCATCGCGAGTCCAGAGAACAGCAACCCGAGAACCGGCGCCGCGGCGCCGACCCAGCCGGCGTCGCTACAACCCGCTGGCCCACGTACGGCGTCGACCTACCCGTCTCCGCTTACTCCGCCAGCCAACGCGGCCAACCGATTGCCGAGCCCAACCGCCGTCGCACCACCGACGCCTCGTCCGTCGGCCGCGAATCCAACCCCGAGAGTCGCCGCGAATTCAGTCTCCGTGTCTGCGACCAGTCAGGCCACCAGGGTTCCGTCAGCGACACCTACTCGGCCGGCGCCGACCGCGACCCATACCGCGACGCCGCGTTCGGGAGCGCCGACTCAGCCAACCGCAATTGGAGGTTATCCCGCGGCAACCGCCCCGCCGGCGCCAGCCGCGCCGACGTCACCCGCCGGCTACCCTTCTTCGGCCGGACAGCCGATTCCGGCGGCGCCAACGCCGATTGGCGGCTATCCATCGCCGACCGCCAGTCGATGACCATGACGACCGGCTGATCGAGCGGCGGGCAAAAAGGCAATGCGCTGTTGGGTCTGCCGCCGGCCGCTCGGCGTCGGCATACTGCTTGGTCTGCTCATCCTGGCCGTCGCTGGTTGTGGACCGTTCGTCGATTCTTGGAACATCCAGGACCACGCCGACGAGGTCGCCGGTCGTCTCGGGGCCGGTCAGACGATCGGCCAAACGTTCGTGGCTGGCTGTGCCGGCCTCAGCGATATCGACGTTCAGATTGCCATCTACCCGGATGTTCCGCCGTCTCAGGGCTCGTTGGACCTGACTCTCTATCGTCTTCCTGCGAATTCGCCGGCCGGGATTCCGGCCGCCGAAGGTCTGGCCCCGGGTGGAGCGTTCGTCCAGCCGATTTCTCGGCCACCCTGGTCCGGACAGCCAGCTTTCGCCACCGCCAGCTTTGCCGAGGCGTCGCTGCAATCTGATCAGTGGGTGCGCTTCCCTTTCCCGTCAGTGACCGATTCTCAAAACCGACCGTTCGCGCTCGTCGCGTCGACAACCGACCCAAAGTCGTCGCCGGTCACGCTCTGGGCAACCGGCCACCTCGACGACCTGGACGGCTTGCGCTTCAGCCAGGGCCAGGCAATCCCGGGCCGCTTCGTTTACCGCGCTTATTGCACCGAGCCATTGATCAGTGTCGCCCGGCAGACGGCGGCCTTCGTGGCCCGGAGTGGCTGGCTCTGGCCGGTGGAAACCCTGCTTTGCTTCCTGCCCGGATTGGTCGTCGTTTCCTGGCTCGAATCTGGCGAATCTGATCCGGCCGCGTTTTTGGGCTCGGCGATCGGCTGGAGTGTGCTCCTCGCGCCAATTGGCTTAGCGAGCCTTTCGCCGGTACACCACGGAACTCTGGCGCTGCCCATTCTCGGAGTACTGGGAGTTGGCGCACTTTTTTGGCGACGACCACGTTTGCGTTTCAGCCGCGCGTCTCTGATCGGCATCGTGACGCTCCTGGTCGCCTTGCCTCTGCGCGCCAGCGCCGCGAAAGACCTGGTTTTGCCGATGTGGACCGATTCAGTTCAGCATAGCTACATTGTCGATTTGATCCTGCGCTACCAGGGCGTACCCGCGACCTATGGACTGGCCATGCCGCGCGAGGTTTTCGACTACCACTTTGGCTTTCACACCCTGGCGGCGACCGGTGCCTGGCTCACCGGCGCGTCGGCCCCCGAAGCCGTCCTCGCGACGGGGCAGATTCTCAGCGCCGCGATCTGCCTGACGCTCTACCGCTTCACACGAGACATCACCGGCTCGGCCCGAGCCGCGGCGGTCGCCGCGGTGCTGGTCGGGCTCGTCTCGACTCAGCCGGCCTATTTCGTCTCCTGGGGGCGCTACACCGAGCTAGCGGGACTGGTTGCTTTGCCCAGTGCGGCGTTCGCTTTGAAGAGCGCCTTGAATGACAAAGCCAGGCGGTGGCAACTCGTCGTCGGCGCGGTCGCGGCCGGAGCGTTGATTCTGGTTCACCCTCGGGTGGCGATCATTCTGGTAGGCTTCGCGCTCGCCTGCTTCCTGACCAATCTCGTCGAACGCCCGTCCTTTCGACGCGTCCTCCGAGAGGGCAGTCGCTTATTCGTCATGGGTGGGTTGAGCCTCGTGCTGATTAGCCCGTGGGTCATGCGCTTGTGGCTCGCACACCGACACCAGGTCAGCGGTTCGTTTGCCTGGCAGCCCATTGACTTCCCGTGGGGACTGGCGACGGCCGGCAGCGATTATTGGATCGTCGTGGCCGGAAGCATCGGTTTCCTGGCCGCGCTCGTCTTTCAGCCGGGTTTGGCCCTCTTCTTTGTTATCTGGCTCGCTCCCCTCGTCGTGGTAACCAACCCGGGGACTTTCCACCTGCCGGTGAACTTATTCCTGAACAATGGAAGCCTGGCGATTGCCGTCTTCGTTCCAGCGACGATTCTCGCCGGCTACCTCGTCGAAGCGATCGCCGTCCGCGCGCGCGTTGCTAAGTGGCCAACCATCGCGCGCTGGGGGGCTGGTGGGCTGCTCCTGATCGGCGGCCTCAGTCGTATGAACTCTCAGGCCACCGTACTCAATCCGTGCTGCATGCTTGCTCGCCCCCAGGATCTGAAGGCGATGGCGTGGGTTCGGGATCACACGCCGGCCGACGCACGTTTTCTGATCGCCGGCACTCCCTGGGACTTTGAGTCGTGGTTTGGCAGCGATGCTGGTTACTGGCTCCCCGTCCTCGCCCAACGCTGGGTCGACATTCCACCGCTTTTCTACGCGACCGGCCCAGCCGACCAGGCCCAAGCGGTCAACCGCGCCGCGAGTCAGACGAGCCACCTCGCGGCGGACCCGGCCAGGCTCGCAAATCTCGCCGACCGGATGGATGCAAAATACGTGTTCATTGGAGCCCGGGGCGGTGATCTCGACCCGGCCAGTCTCGTCCGTAGCGGCTACTTCCGAACCGTCTACCGCGACGGCGCCTGGGTCTTGGAGGTCTCGACGACCCGTGGCGACGGGGGAGTTGGACTGGCCGCGGGCCCGACGACCGTGGGCGCGACCG
>DATLSK010000113.1:0-16352 GCA_035534155.1 Chloroflexota bacterium
TCCTCGCGGGTCAGCGCGGCGAGCTCAACCCGAATCGGGAATCGCCCCTGAAGCTCGGGAATAAGGTCCGACGGTTTGCTGTTGTAGAATGACCCCGCCCCGATGAACAGGATGTGATCGGTCTTCACCGGACCATAGCGACTCATCACGACCGATCCCTCGACGATTGGCAATAGGTCGCGTTGTACACCCTCGCCAGAAACGTCCGCGCCGCTTTCAACGCGCGGTCCAGCGATTTTATCGAGCTCGTCGATGAAAACGACGCCACTTTGCTCGACCTTTTCGAGCGCCTGGTCGATGACGTCGTCAATGTCGACCAGCTTGTTTGCTTCGTCACGCGCGAGCAGCCGCCGGGCTTCTTTTACGGACACGCGACGCAGTCGCTTCGGCGACGGTCCCGGGTATTGGTAGCCAACCCCATCCAAACCGGAGCCAGGATCCTCGGACGTGAACGACGCGGCGTCCATGTACCCTTCATACGCAAGGGGATCAGCGTTCAGTTCGATCTCGACGAGTGCGTCGTCAAGCTGGGACTTTTCCAACATCTCGACCACCTGGCTGCGTTCGAAGAGCGGCGGCGCGACCTCCTCGTGGGGGCGACTTCCCTCCGGAATCACCGGATCAGGCGCGGCTCCGCGCCGTCGAGAGCCACGTCGACGCGCGGCGAGCTGTCGCGACGCGCCGTGCTGATTGTTCATTTGCTGATATAAGTAGCCGATAAGACGCTCTTTAGCCAGGCCTTCTGCTTTATCTTGAACCAGGGCCATACGCTGTGCGTGGACCATGTCGATTCCCGCGTCAATGAGATCGAAAATGATCGTCTCGACGTCCTGGCCGACGTAGCCGGCCTCGGTAAACTTGGTTGCTTCAACTTTAACGAATGGCGCGTCGACGACCTTGGTAACGCGACGGGCGATCTCGGTTTTGCCGACTCCAGTCGGTCCAATCATTAACAGATTTTTGGGGTAGACGTCGTGCCGCACCTCCGGCGGCAATTGTTGACGACGATAGCGATTGCGTAAAGCCACGGCCACGGCACGCTTGGCGGCTGCCTGGCCAACGATGTATTTATCAAGTTCCGCGACAATTTGCCGCGGGGTTAAGTTTTCCACACCCCACCTCCAACGACGGGTCGCATCGGCGGAACTTCTATTTTACCACATAGCAACCAAGAAGACAATCACGCACTCGGTGAATCCAGCCGTTCCAGCGGGTATTCGGGAGTTTTCGTCGGTTGATCGCCGTCGGCTTCCGTTTCGGAGATCGACGGTAGCTCGAGTACGATGATGCGATCGTTGGTATAAATGCATAGAGATGCGGCAATGGCCATGGCCCGTCGGACGACCTCGCCGGCGCCCAAATCGGTATTTTCCATAAGCGCCTTGGCCGCCGCCAGAGCGTATGGTCCACCCGACCCCACGGTGATTATCTTGTCGTCTGGCTCGATGACCTCGCCGTCGCCCGACACGATCAGCAGTTCGGCGCGGTCGGCAATGCACAACTGCGCTTCGAGGCGGCGTAAAAAGCGATCGGTCCGCCATTCCTTAGCGAGCTCGACAGCCGAGCGGCGTAATTGGCCGTGATGCTTGTCTAACTGCGCTTCGAAGCGCTCAAATAAAGTCAACGCGTCGGCGACAGATCCGGCGAAGCCGGCCAGCACCTGGCCGTGATGTAGGGTGCGAACTTTGTGCGCGGTGTGCTTCATGACCACGTCGCCGACCGTCACCTGACCGTCACCGGCCATGGCCACGCGGCCGTGGCGCATCACCGCTAGGATGGTTGTCGCGCGTACTTTAACCACGAAGTGCCTCCCCGGCGCGTTCAGTCATCAGGGCCACCGGTGCGGCTCGACCGGTCCAGCGTTCGAACGCCGCGGCACCCTGGTAAACCAGCATCGGTAAACCGTTTAGCGCCCGCGCGCCGCGTTCCCGCGCCGCACCGAGCAGCGGCGTTTCCGGGGGATTGTAAACGAGATCGTAGACAAGCTGACCCGGAGCGAGCCAATCCGCGGGGAGTGGCATGCTGCCTTCACTCGGGTGGTGACGCATACCAACCGGGGTTGTGTTCACGACGACGTCGGCCGCTCGGACGGCTTTTTCCGTTTCGACGTTACTGCTAGCCAACGGCAGAATGTCGACGCGAGAGGCGGCGTTGAGGATGCCAGCTCGGTCCAGGTCGTTCAGCAGGGCCACGGCTTGCTCTCGGCGACGCGCCAGGACGACGACGCTGGCCGGTTCTCCTAGAAGGACGGCGGTGACGACCGCTCGAGCGGCGCCTCCTGCTCCCAAGACGACGAAACGATGCGACGACACGCGCGACTCGCCATCTGTTTCCAGGGCACGCGAGAAACCTTCGACGTCGGTGTTATAGCCGATCAGTCGCTTGCCTTCGCGGACGATCGTGTTCACGGCGCCAACGACCCGCGCCACCTCGTCGACGCTGTCGAGTAAGCTCGTCACTGCCTGCTTATGTGGAATCGTTACATTGGCACCGAGGTAGTTTGACTCGCGAAGGCGTCCCACGACCTCGGTTAGCCGCTCGGCGGGGGTTTCCCAAAGCTGGTAGTCGACGTCCAATCCCAGCGAGTCGAACGCGGCCTGCTGGAAAGCCGGTGAAATCGAATGACCGACCGGAAAGCCGATGAGCCCAACCTGCATCTCGACGACCTCACGAACCATATTTGCTGACGTTCTGTTGTTGCTCTTGGAGAGTCCGGGAAAACGCGTGCGAACCGTCGGGACGGGCGACGAAGTAGAGATAGTCAGTCTTGGCTGGCGCGGCGACGGCCTGTAATGAGGCGAGTCCCGGATTACAGATTGGACCGGGTGGGAGTCCGACCACCTGGTAGGTGTTGTATGGCGAATTTGTTCGCAAATCGGCAAAGGTAAGCGTCCGTTTCCAATAGCCGCCCGGCGGGTCAGTCGACGCATTTACGGGGACCAGCGCGTATTGGACGGTTGGGTCGGCTTGTAAGCGCATTCCCCGACGCAAACGATTGAGGTAGACCGATGCGATGAGTGGTCGGTCCGTTGGGACCACCGCTTCCCGTTCCACGATTGAAGCCAGGATCACCCCCTGGTAAAGGGTCAAGCCATTCGCTTGAAATCCTTGAACGAGACTGGGGGTGAGGTGCTGGGCGAAGTCGTCGACCATGCGCTGGGCGATCTGGCTCGGCGAGTCGCTTTGGCCGAATCGGTAACTATCAGGGAACAAGAAGCCTTCAAGAGAATGTCCCGGGGGAAACGGAGCGAGGGCCGCCGGTAGCCGAAAATTCGGGTGGTCGACTACTTGAAGAAATTCGTCTCGGTTGGTGACCTGATCGCGTTGAAGAGCATCGCCAATTTCGTCTGATCGCCAACCTTCGGGAATCGTGACGAACCCGCCCGACATTCTTCCCTTGGCGAGAACGCTGATGATTTGGGTGAGGGACATATCGGGCCGGAGTTGATAATCGCCGGCTTCGAGCCGTGCGCCAACTTTGGAGAACCGCACCACGAACCGAAAGGCCAGGGCGTTCCGAATGAGTTGGTGCGCCTCAAGGTCGGTAGCGATCTGGGCAGCCGTTTCGCCATCGCGGACGACGAAGTGAATCGGACGTGGGTCGCTCGACACTGCCTGCCCCAGCGTATCGTTGAGCACGGTCACGGCAGCGGCCTGGGGCGAGCCTGCCCTCATGACCACGATTGCCGCGCCAGCGACGACGAACACGATCAAAGCGGTAGAAAATGCGACTAAACGGCCCAAGATGCTCGCACGAGTTTTCACAGATCACTGGCATTGTATCACAAAGGCGAGGTCGCGGGGGGCGGCCGATGAGCGGTAAGCCAATCGTCGAGGATTACCGCGGCCGCGGCCGCGTCGATCATTTCGCGTCGGCGTGCCCGGCGGACGCCCATGGCAATCATCGCTTGCTCGGCGTCAGCAGTGCTGAACCGTTCGTCCCAGGTCTCAACAGGCTGCTGAATTCGCGTTTGTAAATACCGGACGAACGCCAAAATCTTCCGCGCCTGAGTGCCGACCTCGCTCTCAGCGCGGAGCGGTACGCCTACGACCACCTTGTCGACTTCATTTCGCTCGACGAGGTCGCGAATGGCTTCGGCGGCCTGCGGGTTAGAGCGACGAATAATCACGCTGAGCGGACGAACGGTTAGACCGAAAGGGTCGCAGATTGCCACGCCGATCCGACGATCACCAACGTCGAGACCCAACACGATCACGGCTGGCCGGCCGCACTGGTCGTCGGTGCGGCGCTCGTGTCGACGACTACTTGTACGCGATAAGCGCGAGGCATCCACTTTGGCACGATCCGAACCGTGGGTGGAGCATTGAGATCGAACAGCCGGGTAAGGTCGCCTTCCGCGGCCGCCGGCGTGCGGAGCCGAACGTACGAGGCGATGCGGTCGGCGTTCACCGCCGCGTACGCTACGGCTCGTAGCGGCACGTCGAACGTCGCGCTGGAGGAATCAATCTGAGTGACCGTTGGCGCGAGAACTTGAATCGAATCCAGGCGGAGGACGAAGCCCTGACGAATGTTGGGGTGCCACGTTTGAGCAGCCAACGAGTTCAAGTCATCTTGATTGACAAACATGGCACTGACTCGTGATTGCATGTGAACGCCTACGGTCGGACTGACCGTGCCGACTGGATGGTCAAGATTTTCCTCGATTGGTGTGACCTGGATCGACTCGGGAACCAGGATTTCGTTGCCCTGTCTTTGCGTCTGGAGTTCCTGCGTTGCCTGCTGTCGGGCGTTTGCCGTCACCTGGCTGAGTAGCTTGTTTGTTTCCCAGGCAGTAATGATCGGCTGACTTGCCGGGCCGCCGCCGGCCATGATGTCTTCATTGACCGCGGTAACCAACCAGTGCGCCGGTCCATTAACGACGACGATCTCGCCTCGTTGAACGTTTGCATAGCTACCGGGATAGGTCGCGATGATCGGGACGGTGTCCGAGGCGCCAATCCGACCGGGCAACGTCACCGACGTCGTCGTCACGAAGTGCACGCCGCTGAAAGTGCTCACATCGGTGCCTTTCGGAATTGGCACCGCGTTGGCCACGCGATTTTCGAACGTGATGTAGCCAACGGCGCGCCCGTCCATGAGATGCTCCGACGTCGGTACCTGAACCGAGCCGGTGGAATCGAGGAGCAGATAAACCGTTCGGGCCGGAAGTACCGCCTTGCTCAGGTCGACGCTCTGGGCGTCGGTCGAAGCCCGGATCCGGACGGTACCACTAATCTGATCGGTGACCGGCCGAACGGTGACCACTGCCTTGGGAATTGCCAATGCAAAGAGGATCGCGAGGCTAAGCAAAAGGACGAGCACGACGGCGGACCGGCCAAGGTAGCCGGCCACGCCGGCTACGTTCGTGAGCGCAATACGAGCCGGAGTCAGGCTAACGTCGTCCGGCTCCGAGGCGCGCGGCCGCGGGACCTCGGCGACCTTGCGAAACGCCTTGATTCCCTCGACCAGAGCCAGGTCGCGCAGTCTTCCACGATTGGACACGATCACCAACGACACGGACTCCCCGGCCGCGGCGCGTGCAACGAGCCGGAGTGCAATCGGGTTTTCGAGGGTTTGGTTCTCGTCCGAAACAATCAAGACGACGCGTTGACCGCCGACCTCGGCGAGCTTGACCCGTATCGTGGAAGGGTCGTCGCTATCTTCAGCAAAGACATAACGAACCGAATCGAAAACGTCCTTTTGGCGAATGGTTGGCACGATGTCGACGCCCACGTCTCCTCCTGAGAATCGAGCGACCAGCCACTCGCCAGATTGCTAGCGCTTCAGGCCAGCACGAACGAGTGGCACCGTTTGCGCAAGCGCCTCACCAAGCTTGTCTGGGAAGCGGCCTCCAGCTTGGGCGACGTCAGGCCGTCCGCCGCCGCCGCCGCCAATGGTCGTCGCCAACTGGCGAACCAGATTGATTGCGTTGACGTCGACCCCCGGAGACACCATCGCGACCAGTCCCGGCTTCCCGTTGAACACACTTCCCAGGACGATCACGGCGTGGGAAACACGTTCGCGGAGCGCGTCGCCAACGTCACGCAGCGCTTCCTGGTTCGGCGCTTCGACCGAAGCGGAAATGACCTTCACTCCGTCGACCTCGACCGCACGGTGGAGAAGCTGATCGACTGTGCCAACCGCGAGCTGTCGCTGAAGTTGGGCAATCGTTCGGCGCTCTTCTTGTAACTCTTCTAGCAAAGCTTGTACCCGCGGTTCGACGTCGCCGCCCAGGCGTTGGCTCAATCTTTCCAGAGTGGCCAGGCGCTCCCGGACGTTATGGTCGGCTCCTCGCCCTGTCAATGCCTCGATCCGACGAACGCCGGCCCCAACGCTCTCCTCGGCGGCGATCACGAAGTAGCCAATGTCGCCGGTTCGGTTTACGTGGGTTCCACCGCAAAGCTCACAACTGTAATCTCCGAAGCAAACCATGCGGACGTGTTCGCCGTACTTCTCCCCAAACAAAGCCATGGCCCCGGCCGCGAGTGCTTCTTGATAGGTCGTAATCGTCGTTTCTTTCGTCAGATTCTGACGGATTTCCGTATTCACCCGCTCTTCAATCGTCTGAAGGTCCTCTGGTGTGACCGGTCGAAAGTGGGTGAAATCGAAGCGAAAACGATCGGGCGCAACGAGAGATCCAGCCTGCTGAACGTGCGTGCCGAGGGTTTCCCGCAGTGCCTTGTGCAGCAAGTGAGTCGCCGAATGGTTGCGCGCGATGTCGTCACGACGCTCCCGGTTCACCTGTGCCTCGACAACGTCGCCGGAGAGCAGCCCGCCGTCGGTAATCCGAACCCGGTGGACAATCAGATTGGCGACTGGACGCTGCGTATCGAGTACTTCGGCTTGTCCGCGCTCGTTGGCAATCGTGCCAGTGTCGCCAACCTGACCGCCGGACTCGGCATAAAATGGCGTTTCGCGGAGAACGATTTCACCCTGGTCACCCGTCTCCATCGCGCCGACGAGCTGACCATCGACGATCATGCCGACGATCTGTGAGGTGGCGTCGAGGCGCTCGTAGCCAAGAAACTCGACGTCCAGGGGTAGCTGGACGTATGCTTCGGCGTTCTGTCGCGGACCGGTCGTGAATTTCGAGGCGGCGCGGGCACGCTGGCGCTGCTGGGTCATCGCCGTTTCAAAACTATCGAGATCGATCGAAAGTCCCGCTTCGCGAGCGAGCTCAACCGTCAAGTCCTTTGGGAAACCGTAGGTATCGTAGAGTCGAAAGACGTCGTCGCCCGCGAGCTGATTGGCGCCTGTCTCACGTGCTTTAGCGATCATCTGGTCAAGCACGCTCAAACCGACGGTCAAGGTTTGAATGAAGCGAGTCTCTTCCATCTCGACGACGCGAAGGATGAAATCTTGACGGTGGGCGAGCTCCGGATACGCCCGACCCATGGTCGCGATCACCACCTGGATGGTTTCGGTCAAGAAGGGACGCTGAATGCCGAGCAGTCTGCCATGTCGAACGGCGCGCCGGAGGATTCTTCGGAGTACGTAACCCCGGCCTTCGTTGCTTGGCAATACTCCATCGGCGACAAGAAAGGTAACCGCGCGGCTATGGTCGGCAATAACCCGCAATGAGAAGTCAGCCGCGTCGGATTGGCCGTAGCTAATTCCGGCGATTTGTGCCGCTCGCTCGATGATCGGCATGAACAGATCGGTCTCGTAGACAGTCTCTTTGTTCTGAATCAGCATGGCAAGCCGCTCCAACCCCATGCCGGTGTCGATGTTTTTGCGCGGCAGAGGAGTCACGGCGCCCGTTGTGTCCCGGTAATACTGCATGAAAACCAGATTCCAAAACTCGAGATAGCGCGCGCAGTCGCAACCCGGGCCGCAGGTTTCCTTGCCGCAGCTATATTCTGCGCCGCGATCGTAGTAGATTTCGGAATCGGGACCATTCGGGCCGACCGGTCCAGCCTGCCACCAGTTATCTTCAAGTCGAATGATCCGTTCCGGCGGTACGCCGGCAATCCTTTGCCAGGCTTGAAATGCTTCGTCGTCGTCGGGATAGATTGTCGGATAGAGGCGCTCCGGCGCGAAGCCAAGCCGCTTGGTCAGGAGCTCCCAGGCAAAGGAAATCGCTCCATCCTTGAAGTAATCGCCGACCGAGAAGTTGCCGAGCATCTCAAAGAATGTGAGATGCCTTTCGTCGCCGACTTCGTCGATATCGACCGTTCGGAAGCATTTTTGCACCGATGCCAGTCGAGGCGCGGGTGGCACCGCTTCGCCAAGGAAGTAGGGCTTGATCTGAACCATTCCGGCAGTCGTCAACAGGAGCGATGGATCGCCGGATGGCACGAGCGATGAGCTCGGCAGCACCAGATGGCCCTTTTCTTGGAAGAAATCCAAAAACCGTGCGCGGATCTGTGCACCTGTTAGCATCTCAATTTCCTCACTCTCTGCGGTCGCCGCGGTCGGGCTGATTTGTCACCGAGTTTAGTGGTATCCCGCCGGTCGAGTCATTGCCGGCCAGTCCGTTCAAAGTCGCGACGGCGTTCACCAGCCGGTAGACGTCGGTCAAAGGGACCCCGGTAGTACGAGCGACCCTCAGACAATCCTCGTACTCAGGTGATGCCCGTCGTTCGCCAGCAAATTCCTTCACTTTCACTAAGACGTTTCCCCAGGGAGTCACGACGTGCTGCTGCCACCGTCGGCATTTCAGCCGCTTCGACCGATAGGTGCGGACTCCGAGAGTCGACGTTTCGCGCATGACGACCGCGGCGAGCTGGGCCGCCCTTTCCGGATGAGCGAGTACGGTTAGCTTGACGGCCGGACGGTTCTTTTTCATCTGAATCGGCGTAAAGAAGACGTCGAGGGCTCCGGCTGTGAGCAGTGTCTCAATGGTCGCTCCGAGGATTTCCGGTAGCTCGTCGTCGAGATTGGCCTCGATCACCTCGATCGTGTCTTCTGAATCAGAATCGTCGGCCTCGTCGATCTCACCAATCCACAGGCGCAACACATTTGCCCAGGGCAACGTCTTCTGACCGAAGCCGTAGCCCACCCGTTCGAGGCGCAATTCTGGCTGCTCGAAGCGAGCCAGGCTCGCGAGGAGGGCGGCGCCAGTGGGTGTCACGAGCTCAGTGGTGGCCGGACTGGCGCGGAGCGGCGCGTGGCAGCGGGCGAGCAGAGCCAAGGTCGCGGGCGCGGGAACCGGAAGCAACCCGTGCGCAGTTTGAACTGTTCCCGAGCCGGTTGGCAAGGACGACGCGAATAACCGCGCGATTCCAAGACGATCGAGTCCCCAGACCGTGCCGACCACGTCGACGATTGCGTCCACGGCGCCGACTTCGTGAAAGTGAACTGCCTCGATCGGCACGCCGTGAATGGACGCTTCAGCCTCCGCCAGGGCACGAAACACTTCGATTGCCTTTGCCTGGACCGCGCCGGACAGCTTTCCCTTTTGGATAATTGTTTCGATCTCACCGAGGTGTCGGTGTGGCTCGTTCGCGGGGTCAGAGAGCCGCACCCGAACCGAGGTGCCGCTGATTCCACCGCGCGTCACTTTCTCCGCCGTGATCTGATATCCGGAAACTGGCAAGTCGGCGAGGGTCGCCGACAATTCGTCCATTGCCAGGCCGGCGTCCACCAGGGCGCCGAGAAACATATCGCCGCTGATGCCCGAGAAACAGTCCGCGAAAGCTACCTTCATCCTCGCGCTCTCACCAGGGAATCTGCCAGACATAAAAAAGCGACCACCGCCCGGCGGTGGTCGGAAAACCGGCGGGTCTCTTTGCCTAGACTTTCCGCGCGCGGGCGACCCGATTGGCGATTAACGCCGCGGTAATACCCGCACCGATCCCGTTGTCCACATTTACCACCGATAGGCCCGGCGCGCAGGTCTGTAGCATGCTCAAGAGAGCCGCGATGCCCTGACCGCCAACCCCGTAACCGGTCGAAGTCGGTAAGCCGATGACCGGGACGTCGACGAGCCCGGACACCACCGATGGCAGTGCGCCGTCCATGCCAGCGGCAACGATGATTACGTCCACATTCGACTGCAACATCGCGTGCAGCGGCGCAAAAAGGCGGTGCAGGCCAGCGACGCCTACGTCACCGATCAACGTAACCTGGCAGCCCATTTCCTCGGCAATGATTTGTGCCTGCTCGGCCACGGGTAGGTCCGAGGTGCCCGCCGTGATGATTCCGACCTGCCCACCCACCGGCCGAGCCGCGTCCGACTTTCGCAAGACGAGCATCTGGGCTCGGGGGGAATGACGCGGTGCAGACTCAGGGAATTCAGCAATTAACGTCTGCGCGTCGGCACGGCCGATTCGACTGAGAATAACCCGCCCGGTGCGCTCGATAAATACGGTGCACAAGGCGCGTAGCTGTTCGATTTCTTTTCCGCTAGCGTAAATGACCTCAGGGACGCCGGTTCGCCCTTCACGGTTCAGGTCTGGACGGGCCTGACCATCGGCGATTGAGTCGTGCGAATGCTCGGCCAGCTCACCAACCGCTAACACGAGATCGTTGAGGGGAAAGTAGCCCATCGAATGCCGCTCCTCCATTCGGAATCTACCATGGTTGACCCATGGATGCAAGTTGAGTAGACTTGACGATATGGTTCGTGTGTATCGGTTGGACGGCCCAGGAGAACCCGGTTGGTCGCCAGGCTATTTTTATGGCTCTTCATCAGTGCTATCTTACTCGTCCTCTTCATTTTCTCCCGTCGTCGCTTCCGGCAAGTTATGTGGGTCGCCGGTTTGTCGACGGTCGCGGGAGTAATCCTCCGGCTATTCAGTCTCGGTGGCAGTGACATTCACGAGTTGATTGACGAAGCGTATTTTATCGCGGCGATCGGCGTCTTTTACGGGATCGTCTGGCTTGGCGTGCACTACCTTCGTGGAGACGAACACGTGGTAAAGCCGCCGCCGCGCCGGCGTCAGCGTTAAACGAGTGCGTTGACAGGCCGGGGAGCGCGTTTCTATAATTCCAGCGAATTTTCTTGCGATTCCAACGAATCCGCAAACGGGAACGAAAGGCTGAAGAAATAGATGATCGTCATCATGGAAAAACGCGCGACGCCGGAGCAGATAGAGCGCGTCGTCGCTCGTGTTGAGGAGCTAGGTTTCCGTGCGCATCTCTCGGCGGGCGAAGAGCGCACGATCATTGGGGTAATCGGCGACGAACGGCCGCTTTCTACCGAGGTTCTTGAAGCGCTCGACGGTGTTGAGCGCGTCGTACCGGTCCTTCAGCCGTTCAAGCTCGCGTCACGAGATTTCAAGCCCGACAACAGCGTGATCCGCATTGGCGACGCGAAAGTGGGCGGTGACGAAATCGTTGTCATGGCGGGGCCATGCGCGGTGGAAAGCCGCGAGCAGATCTTCGAAGTTGCCTGGGCAGTCAAGGAAGCTGGCGCGAAAGTTCTTCGAGGTGGGGCGTTCAAGCCTCGGACTTCTCCCTACACTTTCCAAGGAATGGGAATCGCGGCACTCGAGCTGCTCGGCGAGGTGCGCGAAACGGTCGGCATTCCGGTCGTCAGCGAAGTCATGTCGATCACCGATATCGAAGTGATGAGCAAGTACGTTGACGTTTTGCAAACCGGTGCCCGAAACATGCAGAACTACAGCCTGCTTCAAGAAGTTGGCAAGACGACGATGCCAATTCTGCTCAAACGTGGAATGATGTCCACGATTCACGAGTGGCTGATGTCGGCGGAATACGTGCTTTCGAACCGAAATTACAACGTTATCCTCTGTGAGCGCGGGATCCGGACCTTCGAGACTGCGACGCGTAACACCCTGGACATTAATGCGGTACCCGTGGCCAAGCAGCTTACCCACTTGCCAGTGATGGTCGACCCGAGCCACGCGACCGGCAAGGCGAATCTCGTGGCCGCGGCGGCGAAGGCGGCGGTCGCGGCCGGAGCCGATGGCTTGATCATCGAAGTTCATCCAAATCCGGATCGAGCGTTGTCAGATGGCGTTCAGTCGATCAAGCCGGAAGCATTTCAGAAGCTGATGATCGAACTTCGCCAGATCGCTCAGGCGACCGGACGGCGAATCGCGTAAGGAGGGTAAAGCGGTGACACTACGCTGGCTGACCGCGGGGGAATCGCACGGTCCCTGTTTGAATAGCATCGTCGACGGGATGCCGGCTGGGATCCCGCTTACCGCGGATGACCTCGCGCGTGACCTGTGGCGTCGCCAACAAGGGTACGGTCGTGGCGGCCGGATGAAAATTGAATCGGATCGCGCCGAGATTCAAGGAGGAGTCTGGCGGGGGAAGACGACCGGTGGGCCAATTGCCTTGCGAATCGAGAATCGCGATTGGCCAAACTGGAAGGACAAAGAGTACGACTTGCCCCGCATGACGGTCCCTCGCCCGGGCCACGCCGATCTGGCCGGAGTCTACAAGTATGGGTTCGACGACATTCGACCGGTACTCGAACGCGCGAGCGCACGCGAAACGGCGATGCGGGTGGCGGTCGGTGGGGTCGCCAAGCAGCTACTCGGTGAATTCGGAATCACGATTCGTTCGCAGGTGCTGAGTATTGGCCAGGCCGAAGCCATTCCCGGTGACTTGAGTGATCCCGCGGTCGTCGAGCGCATCGAAGCCTCGGCGGTCCGGGTGGCTGATCTGGAGAGCGGAGAGCAGCTGAAAGGGGCGGTAGATGCCGCCAAGGAACGCCACGACACGCTTGGCGGCACTTTTGAGGTGGTGGCCTTTGGGGTGATGCCGGGGCTGGGCAGTCACGTTCAATGGGACCGTAAGCTCGACGGACGGCTCGCCCAGGCATTGATGAGTATTCAGGCGATGAAGGCGGTCGCGATTGGCGACGGTTTTGAAACTGGGCGTCGTTTTGGGACCGAGGCGCACGACGGCATGACCGCACGCCACGGCTACGTCGAGCGATTGTCCAACCGTGCCGGTGGCTTGGAGGGGGGGATCACCAACGGCGAGCCGATTGTCGTTCGGGTCGTCAAGAAACCTATTTCTACGACAGCCGCGCCTCAACCGACGGTTAACCTCGACACCCTCGACGATGTGCCGAGTCAATACGTGCGCTCTGACGTCTGCGCGGTTCCGGCCGCGGCGGTAATCGGCGAAGCGATGGTCGCGATCGTGCTCGCGGATGCTCTACTTGAGAAGTTTGGCTCAGATAGCGCCGAGCAGATTCACGCCAACGTTCACGGCTTCCTCGAATCGATCAAGACCTGGTGGCGTCCTCCCACCGCGGTCGGGGTTTGAGTCGAGCCTTCTCCTGGCGTGGTATAATTGGATTGACGGCCGTGATTGCTCCCTTGAAGCGAATTGGAAGAGGGAGCCAGTCCGGCCGGTTCATTTTGAGTCGGGAAAGGAGGGAACGCCGATGAGCGAAATGATTGGAATTGAATCTCTCGAACGGATGGCGCAACGCTACGACGAGTTAATGGAATTAATGGCTCAGCCGGACGTTCTCGCCGATCCCCAACAGCTCCAGTCGCTTGTGCGCGAGCAGGCGGGGCTCGAAGAGCTCGTTGGTCGTTTTCGCACCTATCAAGAGCTGCGGCGCCAGCTCGACGACGCGCGACGCTTTTTGAAAGACGAGTCGGATTCGGATCTGGCGGAGCTGGCGCGCGAAGAAGTTAGTTCACTCGAAGCCCAGCTCGACGCTCTGGCCAATGAGGTCCGGGAAAGGCTCGTGCCACGGGATCCCAATGATGACCGGGACGTGATTGTCGAGATCCGAGCCGGGGCCGGTGGTGACGAAGCCGCGCTTTTTGCCGGCGATCTTTTCCGCATGTACACCCGGTACGCCGAACGACAGCGCTGGACAACCGAAGTCATTGATGCTCACGAAACCGGCATTGGCGGTTTCAAAGAAATCGTCTTTGAAATTCGTGGTCGTGGCGCTTACTCCCGTTTGAAGTATGAGAGCGGGGTCCATCGAGTGCAGCGCATTCCAGTCACCGAGGCGAATGGCCGCATTCACACGTCAACCGCCACGGTCGCGGTGCTCCCCGAAGTCGACGACGTTCAAGTCGCGATCAATCCGGACGATCTGCGGATCGACGTGTTTCGCTCCTCGGGGGCCGGCGGTCAGAACGTTCAAAAGACGAGTACGGCGATTCGGATTACCCACTTACCGACTGGGATGGTCGTGACCTGCCAGGACGAACGCTCACAGCTCAAGAATAAGAGCAAAGCGCTAGCCGTGCTGCGGGCGCGTCTCTACGACATCGAGCAGACGAAGCAGACGAAGGAGATCGAGGCGTCGCGACGATCGCAAATCGGGAGTGGCGATCGCAGCGAAAAGATACGTACGTACAACATTCCGCAAGATCGAGTCACCGATCATCGGATCGGCTTCAGCGCCCATCACCTCGAGGGGGTGCTTGACGGCGAGATTGACGATCTGGTCGAAGCGCTGGCCGCGGCCGAGCGGTCCGAACGCGAGAACCAGGCCGGCGAGAGCTTGATCGCGTGATGACCGTCCGCGAGGCGTTAAGCGGCGCGGTCGAGCAGTTCGAAGCGGCCGGCCTCGATGACTCCCGCCTGGATGCCCGTGTGCTGCTCGAACATAGCCTCGATCAATCGACCGTCTGGATCTACCAGCATCCCGAGACGCCCCTCCCGACCGAGGCCAACGCGCGTTTCGATTCATTGATCCGCCGCCGCCTCATGGGAATGCCGATCGCTTACTTGTTGGGATCGCGCGAGTTTTACGGAAGAGTTTTTCAGGTCGACGCTCGGGTGCTCGTGCCCCGACCTGAGACCGAGGTCTTACTCGAGGCGGCACTCGAATATGCTCGGGAAACGCGTGCGGCAACGTTTGTCGACGTCGGCACCGGCAGCGGCATTTTGGCGATTACGCTCGCATTGGAGATTCCCGCGTGTCGGGTCTGGGCCGTCGATCGGTCGGCCGACGCTCTCGCGGTCGCTGGACTGAACGTTGATCGACACGGGGTGGCGGATCGAGTGAATTTGTTGCTCGGCGACTTGCTCACACCGGTCTCGTTTTCGGCTGACGTGATCGTGGCGAATCTGCCGTATGTTCCGACTGCTGAAGTGGACCAATTGCAGCGTGAAGTGCGCCAGGAACCGCGAGGCGCCCTCGATGGTGGCTCCGACGGTCTCGATCTGTACCGGCGGCTCCTTACCGAGGTGCCTCGAGTGTTGAGTCCGCGGGGCGCGCTATTTTTCGAAATTGGCGACCAACAAGGCGCGGCCGCTCGTCTGATCGTCCAAGCAGTGCTACCCGGTCACCGGGTTCGGGTACTGCGCGATCTGGCGGACCGTGACCGGGTGATTTCGGCCATCGCCGAACGGGAGTAACGGACCGGTGAATGATCGGACAGCGGGTGGTGCGCGGTTGGGGATTCGGTTCCTCGCTTGTGACATGGATGGCACCCTTTTTCGCAGTGACCTCAAGATTTCACGACGCGTACAAGATGCGATCGCCGCGGCCCAGCGGGCCGGGGTGACGGTAGCGCTCGCGACCGGGCGCATGCCGGCCGCGGCGAAACCCTTCGTCGAATTGCTCGATCTGACTGGTCCGCAAATCTATTACAACGGAGCGCTGGTTCAAACGACGGCGGGAGAGAAACTGTACAACCTGCCGGTCGAGACTCCGGTCGCCCAGAGCGTCGTGCGTTTCTCTCGCAACGAGAAGATGCACGTCAACGCCTACGTGGGAGATACCATCTACGTCGAGCGACTCTCGGCCGAAGCGGAGTTCACCCGCGAGCTCAACCGAGTGAATCCGGTCGTGGTGCCGGATCTCGAGGAATTCCTCGTCCAGGCCCCGACCAAGCTGGTGATCGTGCGTCTGCCGACGGTCGAAGACGGACTCATTCCCCGATTGCGCGCCGAGTTCAGCGGTCAGTTGACCGTGTCAAGCTCGGTTCCGCAATACTGTGAAATGATCAATCCCAAGGTGGACAAAGGGCAAGCCCTCATGGCGGTCGCGGAGCGGCTGGGGATACCTATGACCGCGGTCGGCGCCATCGGCGATGGCGACAATGACCTGACGCTCCTCCAGGCGGCTGGCGTGGCGTTCGCGATGGGAAACGCCACCTCTCGGGTGAAATCAGTTGCCGACCACGTGGTGGGATCAGTCGAAGAAGATGGAGTTGCCGAAGCAATCGAGCGGTACGTGCTTGGCTAAGGTGGTGTCTCGGTGAGTGCTGTTGTCTTGCCGGCTTTTGACCCGGCTTCTCTCGAACGGGCTGCCCGTGCGATTCAAGATGGGGAACTGGTGATTGTGCCGACCGATACCGTTTACGGTGTCGCGGCGTCCCTCGCTCGACCTGATGCGATTGAAAGAATGTATCGTGCGAAAGGACGCCGGCCGGACAAGCCGATTGCCCTTCTGGTCGATCGTTTCGAAGACGTCGAGCTAGTCGCGGCGGACATTCCCGAAGCGGCA
>DATLSK010000114.1:0-2057 GCA_035534155.1 Chloroflexota bacterium
TGCTCAGTATACACCAAGGTTAGCGGAAATCAATCAGAGTAACAGTCAAGATTCCACCGGTAAAACCCACTAACAAAACGAGGAGAAGGTCTGTTCACAATCGTCGCACCAGTTTGGAGCCACTGGCCGATCCTGAGTCACCTACTCATTCCGAATTTAGCCACTGCGCTGCCTCCAGACGAACGGCTTAGATTACACCGCGTCTGGATGCCCGACGACCAGGCACGCGTTGTGGCCGCCGAAGGCGAGCGAGTTGCTCATGGCGATCCCGATCTTGGCTGATCGGCCAACCTTGGGGACGTAGTCGAGATCGCAGTCCGGGTCCGGATTTTCGAGGTTGATCGTTGGGTGAATGAAGTCGTTTTGCATGCAGAGTAAGGTAGCGATCATTTCCACCGCGCCGGCCGCGCCGATCAGGTGACCGGTGATCGACTTGGTCGAGCTAATCGGAACTCGGTAAGCCGCGTCGCCGTAGACCAATTTGATCGCCTTGGTTTCAAATTTGTCGTTGAGCGCGGTCGAAGTGCCATGGGCATTGAGATAGTCAACCGCGGTCGGTGGGAGACCGGCCTCGCGTAGCGCGAGCCGCATGGCCCGGCCCATCGGCTCTCCCGTCGTGTCCGGCGAGGTAATGTGATATGCGTCCGAGGTAGCGCCGTAGCCGAGAATTTCACCATAGATGCGCGCGCCACGCGCCAACGCCGAAGCACGCTCTTCTAGGACCAACACCCCGGCCCCTTCGCCCATGACGAAGCCATCACGGTCTCGGTCGAATGGCCGACTTGCCGTCTCCGGAGAATCATTGCGACGTGAAAGCGCCTTGCAGTTGGCAAATGCGCCGATGACAAAGCGGGTAATCGTCGCTTCGACGCCACCAGCCAGCATGAGAGTCGCCGCACCGCGACGGATCGTCTCAAAAGCGTCGCCGATACAATCCGAACCGGTCGCGCAAGCGGTTGCAATGCAGCGGCTCGCACCGCGCAAGCCGAGCTGGATTGACACCTGGCCGGCCGGCATGTTCGGGATCATCATTGGCGCCAGGAATGGAGTGATCCGTCGCGGACCATCCGCGAGATAGTTCCCATGCTCGGTCTCGATCGTTCCCATACAGCCGATTCCCGAGCCGAAGCAAACCCCAAACTCGTACGGATCAAAGCCGCCCTCGCCCAGACCAGCATCGTCCAGGGCCAGGCGCGACGCCGAGACCGCCATCTGGGTCGAGCGGTCCATGTGCCGGACCTCTTTGCGACTGATAAACTGTTCGGGACGGAAGTCGTCGACGGTAGCGGCAATCTGGGTTGGCAGATCGGTCGGATCGAAGCAGCGAATGCGTGTCACTCCGCCGCGTCCATTGCGCAAAGCGTCCCAGAATTGCTCGTTGCCAATGCCGACCGGGGAAATGACCCCAAGACCGGTTACTACGACACGCCGTCGATCACTCATCTTTGCCCTCCCTCATTCTAGAGAGTCTAACACCGCTGGCGAACGAGCGATACCGAGGGCCTTGAAATTGCACCGCTTCCAAGACAGTGCTGAACACTGAGCCAGGCTAACCCGAACTTTTCACCGAAAGTTGGCGAGAGGATCGGTAGCGCAGAGCCCTATTCCGCGCGACAATTCTCGCACGCCGGCTTACAATGAATAATCCGGGCTAACGGCAGAGGTCAGTAGCGATCACCGGGCTCCTCTCCCAAGAGAGAAGGAACGGGTGCTTCTTGCAGGTCACGAGGCTTCCCATGGCTCAAAACTCGGGGAAATAGGCGAAACAGCGTGGCAACCATTAACGTCGAACGATTCGAGTGCCCGACAACCGCCGATCAGCCGATCGAAATCGTCGAACGCAAGGGCATCGGTCATCCAGACAGCATCTGTGACGGCATCATGGAGTACGCCGCGGTCCAATTGGCCCAGGAGTACCGGCGCCGCCTGGGGCACGTCGCTCATTTCAACCTGGACAAGGGACTGCTCGCAGCTGGCGCGGCTGAGCGCTGGTTTGGTGGGGGCAGACTCATCGAGCCTTTGCGCCTCATCTATGGCGACCGCGCTACCTTCCATGC
>DATLSK010000115.1:0-4278 GCA_035534155.1 Chloroflexota bacterium
TGGTGATTGGCTTGACGCTTGGACTCATCTCGGGCTTCTTCGGTGGTCTCCCTGACATCATCATTCGGGTTCTTTCGGACTCGCTCATGACCGTGCCGGGTATCGCCATTCTGGTGATCATTGCCGCGAACGTCGGGCATATGACGGTGGAAATCATGGGGTTGACCGTTGCTGCCCTGGCCTGGATGCATCCCACCCGGGCAATCCGGGCTCAGGTCTTGACGATTCGCGAGCGTCAGTACGTGCAAATTGCGCGGGCGAACGGGGAGAGCGAATTCGGCTTGCTTTTCCGCGACGTCATGCCGAACCTGTTGCCATACGTCGCGGCCGGCTTTGTCGGGTCGGTCAGTGGCGCGATTCTGGCCTCGGTCGGGCTCGAAGCGCTCGGTCTGGGCCCGAATGATTCGACCACCTTAGGAACGACGATCTACTGGTCGGAGCAGTTCAGCGCGATCTTGCGTGGCCAGTGGTGGTGGTGGGCGCCGCCGATTGTGATGATCTCCGCCATTTTCGTGGGCTTGTTCCTTCTGTCGGTCGGTCTCGATCGATTTGCGAATCCAAAGTTGCGGCAGCGCACGTGATGGCGACAGCGGGAGATACGGTGGAAAAAGATCGCCAAGAGGCGGTATTGCAGGTTGAGGACCTGCGCGTGTACTACGACACGCCAGCCGGCCCGGTTAAGGCAGTGGACGGAGTGAGCTTTGCGCTTCGACCGGGAGAGCGCATGGGGCTGATCGGTGAGTCTGGTTCCGGCAAGACGACGATGGCGACCGCGATTATGCGGCTGATTCGCCCGCCCGGCCGCATCGCTGGTGGTCGCGTCCTGCTTGGCAAGCGAGACCTCCTGGCGATGGGGGAAATCGAGCTGCGCCAGGCGCGCTTGAAGGAGATCGCTCTCGTCCCCCAGGCCGCGATGAACTCGTTGAATCCAGTCATGCGAGTCGGTAGGCAGATCGCTGACGCGATTGCCGCCCACGATCCTCGGCTGTCGCGATCAGAATTGCGGTCGCGGGCGCTCGCAGCGCTCGACCAGGTAGGGCTTCCCGCGGTCGTCGCCGACCGTTATCCCCATCAGCTCAGCGGAGGAATGAAGCAGCGGGCCGCGATGGCCATTGCCATTTCCATGGGGCCACGCGTCATTGTCGCGGATGAGCCCACCAGCGCGCTTGACGTCGTGGTTCAACGGCAGGTCATGCTGACGCTCGGGCGCGTTCAGGAAGGGCTTCACGCCGCGGTGATCCTCATCGGCCACGATATGGGGTTGATCGCCCAGTTCGCCGACGTTATCGGCGTTCTTTACGCCGGTCGGTTGGTCGAGCACGGCGACATCGATGAAATCCTGGATGAACCAAAGCATCCGTATACTCGTTTGCTCATCGACAGCCTGCCGAATTTGGATGCGAAGAAAGAACTTCGAGGGATTCCTGGGCTTCCTCCCCCGCTGTTGAACCTGCCGGACGGTTGTCCGTTTCATCCGCGCTGTCCGTTCGCGTTCGACCGCTGCCGCATCGAAACCCCGGCGCTCCAGACAATCACACCCAATCGCCGGGTGGCGTGCCATCTCTATCCAACGCGCTCCGGACTTCCTTCACTCGCGACGAAAACCAACGGAGCGGCGTCGGAAGAATCGGCCGTGAGCACGAATCCAACGGAGGCGATGCCGTGACTCCTTTGCTCGAGTTACGCGATATTCGCAAGGTCTACGGTGGAGGGCTGCTCAAGTCAAAAGACACCACCGTTGCCCTGGACAAGCTGTCCTTCTCGATTCCCGACGAACGACCGACGATCACGGCGATTGCCGGTGAGAGCGGCAGCGGCAAGACGACCCTCGCGATGATCCTCATGGGCTTTGCCATGCCCACCGAGGGCCAGGTATTCTATCGTGGACAGGACGTCGCATCGATGTCCCGGACCGAACGCTTCCAATTTCGGCGCGAAGTTCAGCCAATCTTCCAGGATCCATACGAAGCGTTCAATCCGTTCTATCGCATCGACCACGTGCTCAGCGCGCCGATTCGACGTTTCGGCTTGGCGACCTCTGGTGATAAAGCCCGTCAGCTCATGGAAGAGTCGCTCGAGCTGGTGGGCTTGCGACCGAAAGAAACACTGGGGCGGTTTCCCCATCAGCTCAGTGGCGGTCAGAGGCAGCGGATCATGGTCGCACGCGCCTTGCTGTGCCGCCCGCGCATTATCATCGCCGATGAGCCCGTGTCGATGGTCGATGCGTCGCTGCGCGCGACGATTCTGGCAAGTCTGCAGTCCCTCAATCGCGGTCTCGGTATCTCGATCATTTATATTACCCATGACTTGACGACGGCGTACCAGATCAGTGAGAACATCATTGTTTTGTATCGAGGGACAGTTGCCGAGGCCGGCTCGGTCGACCGAGTCATTCGTGAGCCTAAACATCCCTATACCCGGCTACTGGTGTCGTCGATTCCGCTCCCCGATCGTAAGCGGCGCTGGGGCGAGGACGGGATCAGTGACGTGGAAAACGCGGCCAGTCGCGTCAGCACTGGCTGTGCATTCGCCTCTCGGTGCCCGGCCGTGATGGAAGCGTGCTGGCGAGACCGCCCCCCGCTCTACCTTCCCGATCAACACCGGGCGGCCTCGTGTTTTCTTTATCGTGACAGTCCGGTGCTGGAGTCGTCCGACGTGGCGAGCATATTTACTGAAGGAGTAGCCACCCAGGATCCGGTCTGACGACTATTGGCGAGGCGCCGCGGTTCGATTGTCCGTCCCGAATAGGGTGATCAGGGCACCGTTTCGTGCATCGATCGTCACAACCGTGCTTGGTCGTTCGTAAACCACGCTGCACGCGCAAACACTGGCCGAAGAGCTGCTCGGCACGTAACTGACACCCCGAAAGGTGACAAGCCAGACCGGTCGATCGTGGACCCCTCCGTCAATATTCCCGTCGGCATCGCGGAAGGTGAGCAAGACGTACCGGGCATCGACGCTTTTTGCCTGGGCCGAGCCGGCCAGGTACGATTTCGCCAGCGTCAAGGCCCGGCTCTGGTCGACCTCCGGACTGCCTGCAGCCGGTTTCAGCTCCATTTCAAGCTCCTGTTGATCGACCAGAATGCTTTGCTGGGTCGCTACCTGCGCCGGTTGGCTGGCAGCAACGCTCGCGTCGCCGGAGGCAAGGAAGCAAAGCACGACACCCACGACGGCGATCACACCAGCCAGGGCGGTACCCAATCGAGACACCCTTTTCGCCTAGCGATTGGGAGGCGCGGCGCCAAATCGGTTGGCCATGGTACGAACGCTCAGGTCGTAGAATGTCTCGTGACCGTGGAAGAAGCGGTCCAGCTCATCGACCATGATCTTGAAGAACCGACCGTGACCGTCCTTGGTTTGGCTGGAGATGTGAGGGGTCAAAAACACGTTGGAAAGCTGGCGGATGGGACTATCCGTCGGAATCGGCTCCGGATCCCAAACGTCGAAAGCCCCGGTGATGTCACCCTGGGACAGCCGCTCGATTGTTGCCTCCGGATCAAAGATCGGCCCGCGCGAGACGTTGACTAACGCCGAGCCTGGCTTGATCAGATCTAGCTCGCGCTTGCCAATCATGCGGTGCGTCTTCGGGGTGATCGGGGCCACGCAGACGATCACGTCCGAATCGGCCATGATGTGATCGACGCTGGTCAAAACGACGCCGAGAACGTCAGCCACTTCTTTGGGAACGTAGGGATCGTGAGCGCGAATGTCGCAATGAAACGGTTGGAGAAGCTGAACGAGCCGTCGCCCGATAATCCCCAGGCCGATCATGCCAACTTTCTTGCCGGTCAGCTCGAAGCGTTGAAAGCCATGATCGTCGGGTGGCAGTCGCCAGCCGCCAGCGATGAGCTGCCGAAAGACTTCACTGGAGTTGCGTACCGCGTTGAGCATCATGCCCAGGGCCCACTCGGCCACTCCGTATGACGAGCCGTTGGTCGTGTCGGTTACCCGAATACCCCGGGCCAGCGCTGCTTCGACGTCGATCCGCGCGGCGAAGCGGTCACCTTCAAGCTCGCCAATGATCTTGAGCCTGGGGGCCGCGTCGAGTATTTCGGTCGAGATGCGCGGACTGCCGTGACAGACGATCAATCCGTCGACGTTGCCGATGCGCGCCGCGACCGATCGGGTGGCGGCAGTATCCTCGGGCACGCTCGTCCAGGTCGTCCGATCGAACGGGACGTCGCACGCCAGCCACTCGAAGTCGGCGAATTGCTCGAGACGCGTCACGTCAGCCGGCACGAGCATGCGCTCGTGGACGCTCGGATTGGCGACGAGCAA
>DATLSK010000116.1:0-18691 GCA_035534155.1 Chloroflexota bacterium
AGCTCGCCGAAGGTCGGCCTCGCTCACGGTCTCGACGTCCGAATAGAAGGCCGGCTCGCCGGTCAAATCAACGGTCAACACATCCGACTTCAGATGATCGCGGATCGCCGGCAGCAGTCGATGTGCATCCTCGGGCGCCGCGACGAGATCGATCGTGTCGTACGCGGTGTGATGATTCGCGGCAATCTGCTGGGGATTCTGGACGAACGTCGTGATCGTACCAACCCCGGGCAACCCGGGCAGTCCAGCCACCGCGGCCTGGGCTGCCGCGAGGAAACGCGGGTCGTCGACGCTGAGCGAGTCGCTGTGGAAAACCACGATCAGCGTGCTGGCCTGCTGACCGAGGGCTTGACTGAGCAACGCACTCGCCCGTTGCGATTCGAGCGACGGATCGCCATAGCCTCCGGCCTTCAAGATTTTCGGCAGGCCCGGTGCGAGCGGCAAGCTCGCCAGTCCAGCAAGTGCCCAAATAATGACGATGAGCCAGCGCCTGCGATAGACGAATCCGCCAAGCCACTCAAACATCAGATCGAACGAACGATTGACAAGAATATCGAATCAAGTAGGTCGCCTCGTCGGAAAATACAAACTCGGAATCTACTCAAACCAGACAAACGCGCCGAATGCCGCCGGGCAGGAGGTTCGACTGGTCCGTGCCCCAAAAGCTCGAGCCGTACCAGATTCGTCATCCTCTATTTTACCGGTTTCCCTGAAACTTTCATCCAAATCGCGTGATAGGAGGCTAATATACGTAGCGCACGCCCACTCGCTTGTGATAATATGTGCCCGGTGTTGTCAATGAAGACACAGCCGACGTCGGTTACGACCGTTGGCGGATCGGTAGGCGCTGATGCCACGAACCGTACCCAAAGCAGTTGCACTCGCCGCGTCTTTATTCGTTTTCATCAGCTTAGATTGGACGGTTAGCCGGGCCCAGGGACAGCGATGGCGGGCCGAACAGGCTCCGGGCTCTACCGGATCAGTCGTCACCTCGATCAGTACCGTTCCAGCGGGGTCTAGTCCCTTCACGGTCGCCTTTGACGCCGACGTGGGTCAACTTTTCATAACCAACCGCTATTCGAACACCGTGACCGTCCTCGATCAAGGCAGCTACCTGAAGCGTACCACCATTCAAGTTGGGACGGAGCCACTCTTCGCAGTTCAGTGGCCGGGCAGCGACCTCATCTATGTGAGCAACCGCGGCAGCGCGTCACTGGACGTCATCAATGCGCAAACCGATCAAGTGGTGGGTACTCTACCGGGCGGGAACGGTCCCCACGGAATCGCAATCGATGCCGCTCGCCAGCGCTTGCTCGTATCCGATTTCCTGGGCAGCACGGTCACCGCCGTCGATGCGACGACCGGTCAGGTGATCACGACAATCAATGATCCCAGCATTAACCAGCCGTACGGCATCGCCTACGACGCCACCGATGACCGATATTACGTCGGGAATTACGGCAACAACAAAGTGACGATCATCGATGGTCAGAGCTTGCTCGTCACCGGTGTCATTATCAGCGGGATTGGTAGCTCCCCCCATGACGTCATGTGGTTCGCCCCGTTGGATCAGATCTACGTTGCGAACGGTTACGACGGGACCGTATCCGTGATCAATGGAGCCACGAACCAGGTAGTCAACCAGATCCCGATTGGCTCGCCCTCGAGTTGGCCGATGTTTTTCGCGTCCAGTCCGAGCCGATCCCAGATCTACGTCTCCACCTACCAGGACGACACGTTGTCAGTGATCGACGCGGCGAGTGGCGAAGTTCTCACGACCGTCGGAGTTGGTAGCAATCCAAGAGGAATCGCCGTGGACGATCCGCGCCGGCTCGTCTACGTGGTCAACGACATGGACAACACGATGTCGATCCTCCAACTCGCCGACAGCACGACCATGACCGCGACTCCCACGAGCAGCCCGGTACCCAGCGAGACTCCAACCCCGACATTGACATCGACACCGACGGCAACCGCAACGATCACACCAACATTCACGCCAACAATGACCCCTACCGTGACGCCAACCGTGACGCCATCTTGGACCGGAACGACGCCACCAACGGTAATTCCAACCGGGACCCAGGAGTCAGGTCCGCCAACCTACCAAATTTTCATACCCTTTGTTTCGCGGTGAGGATCGATCAACCGAGTAACCGGGCCCACCAGGTCGTGATCGCATCCTGCAAATCTCACCTTTCAAATTGCCGTCGCGCCCACGTCGGTATTGGCCGAGCCGCATACCCGAACATTTGTGTAGATCTAAAGACAGGACGCACCAGATCTGGTAAGATATAGGCACGAATGCAAGCTTATATTGCTAACCGATCAGGATGACGGACAAGGCGGTCGGGCGTCGCAAGATGCCGACCGCCGCTTGATGTTTGGAGACCGTCAGGGAGATCAATGGTGCGACCGTCCAATCAGGTAAAGAGCAGTGCGGTTCCCGGTGTTATTGACACCCTTTCCCATGGATTCGAGCAGATCAACCGCATTCTCTGGGTCATCGCTCTGCCGATCGTCGTCGATCTGTTCTTATGGCTAGCGCCGCGCGTCACGGCAACGCCGGTCGTCGCTCAGATCAGTCACTGGTATGGACAGCTTACCCAGGCCTACGCCGCGAGCGCCGGCACATCGACCCTCGATCAGACTCAACAGGCGATCAACACCTTCGAACAGGCCGCCACTCATTTCAATCTACTGTCTTTGTTCGTGGTAAACGTGGCCGGCGTACCGAGTACGCTGCCGACTTCGCTGGCCGGTCGGCCAATCTGGCAAATCAGTTCGGTTGGAGCACTGGTTGGTGCGGTCGTAGCGGCCGAGCTGATTGGAAGCTTGATCGGTTGCCTTTATCTGGCGGTGATCGGTCAGCAAATCCGCGATGGGCGAATCACGGCCGGGAAGCTTGGCCGTCAGGTCGGATTTTTCTGGTTAAGCGTGATTGGCTGCATGCTTCTCTTCGTCGGACTTACCTTAGCCGTGTCCTTGCCGCTCGGTTTAGCGATCGGCCTGGTTCAGCTCGTCGCGCCCGGCGTTGGGGTCGCTCTCTGGCTAGCGGCTGTCGCGGCGATTCAGATCATCGCAATTTTACTCGTGGTTTATCTGTTCTTTTTGGTCGACGCGATCGTCGTGAGCCAGGCCGGTCCGATTCGCGCCGCGATGAGCAGCGCTCGGGTCGTCGCGAACAACTTCTGGTCGAGTGTCGGCTTCATTGTATTGATCTACGTCATTTCGTTAGGTACACAAGTCATTTGGACCGGCCTGAGTCAGAGTCCAGCCGGAACGCTGGTAGCAATTGCTGGCAATGCCTACATCGCCAGCGGATTGACCGCGGCAAGCATGCTGTTCTATCAGGCGCGAGTCGCGAAACTCCCGGCGGCCCGCGGCGTTATCGGCCGAGTTACCCAGACTTGAGGCGGTTGGGGGGGCATCACACACATGGCAGTTGACCAAGTCCAAGGAAATCTAGAATACGGCGTCGATAGCATTCAGGTTCTGGAAGGCCTGGAAGCGGTTCGTCGACGTCCTGGTATGTACATCGGCAGTACTGACACGCGCGGCCTTCATCACCTCATTTACGAAGTGGTCGATAACTCGGTCGACGAGGCCCTCGCGGGTCAGTGCGACCAAATCGTTATCACAATCCACCGTGACGCGAGCGTAACGGTATCGGACAACGGCCGCGGAATCCCAATCGAGGTCCACGCCAAGACCGGCATTTCCGGTCTCGAAACCGTCATGACGCGCCTGCACGCCGGTGGCAAGTTTGGCGGCGGCGGCTACAAGGTCGCTAGCGGATTGCACGGTGTTGGCGTTTCGGCGGTCAATGCGTTATCTACCTGGCTGCGAGTTGAGACAGCACGTGGCGGTCGCCTCTATGGCCAGGAGTATCGAGCCGGCGTGCCGACTCGGCCAATCGCTGAATTGGGCTCGACCGATCGACGTGGCACCCTAACGACGTTCCTTCCAGATACGACCATCTTTGAAGACCTGGACTACAACCATGACACGTTGGTTCAGCGCTTCCGCGAGATGGCTTACCTGACGAAGAAGCTGATGCTCACCTTCATCGACGAGCGGTCGGATAAGGAGCAGTCGTTCTACTTCGAGGGAGGCATTCTCTCGTTCGTCCGTCACATGAACAAGACTCGGACGGTGATTCACCCCCGGCCGATGTACGTAGAGAAGCAGATCGGCGAGACGACAGTTGAAGTCGCGTTGCAATACAACGACGGCTACGCCGAATCGGTCTATAGCTTCGCGAATAATATCAACACGGCGGATGGCGGCACGCATCTGACTGGCTTCCGGACCGCCTTAACGCGCACGCTGAACGACTACGCGCGTAAGGCCGGCATGCTCAAGGATAGCGACGACAATCTGACCGGCGACGACTCCCGTGAAGGTCTCGCGGCAATCATCAGCGTCAAGCTGACCGAGCCTCAATTCGAGAGCCAAACGAAAGCGAAGCTAGGCAACGGCGAAGTAAAAGGCCAGGTCGAGACGGCAGTTTCGGAAGGACTCCGCACTTTTCTCGACGAGAATCCGGCCGAGGCCAAGAAGATCCTCGAAAAGTGTCTGATGACCCAGCGGGCCCGACGCGCCGCTCAGATGGCCCGCGAAACGGTCACTCGGAAGAACGCGCTCGAGAATACGACCCTGCCGGGTAAACTGGCCGATTGCTCCGAGCGGGACCCGTCGCGCTGCGAATTGTATCTGGTCGAGGGTGACTCGGCCGGTGGCTCGGCGAAGCAAGGCCGGGACCGACGATTCCAGGCGATTCTCCCATTACGCGGTAAGATCTTGAACGTCGAAAAGGCGCGCGAAGACAAGATGCTGGCCCACGAGGAAATTCGCGCCTTGATCACCGCGCTCGGGGCCGGAATTGGCACCCGTTTCAATCCGGACAAGCTACGCTACCATCGCGTGATCCTGATGACCGACGCCGATGTCGACGGCAGTCACATCCGGACGCTGCTCCTCACGTTCTTTTTCCGATTCATGGAGCCGATTATTGGCAACGGCTATCTGTATATTGCCCAGCCACCGCTCTATCGCTTGAGCGTCGGTCGCGACCATCATTGGGTCTACTCCGACAAAGAGCGGGACGACCTATTGAAGAAGAACAGCGGCAAATCGACGAGTATTCAGCGTTACAAGGGTCTTGGCGAGATGAATCCGGAACAGCTCTGGGAAACAACGATGGACCCGACCCGTCGAACGATTCTCAAAGTCTCGGTCGAGGACGCCGTGAAGGCCGACGAGGTCTTCGATATGCTCATGGGGGACGCCGTCCCGCCGCGCAAGCGATTCATTCAGAGCCACGCGAAAGAAGTCCGGAACCTGGACGCGTAGGAAGGAGAGGGGCAGCCGACAAGCTCCCCTCCCTCCACCTCACCCGATCGTTGGCCGTACCGTAAGCGTCGCCGACTGGGTTGCGCCGCCGAAGCTCGCGCTGATGGTGACAATCCGCGGCGGCAACACCAGGGTCAGCGGCCCAATGAACGGCAGCACGGTAATCGGGAATGACGCTGCGTTTTGATTTGGCAGAACAGTGATGCTCGCCGGTACTGCTGCCGCGCCCGGATTGTTACTCGCCAACGCGACGGCCGCGCCGTTAGGTCCGGCCGGCCCCGATAGTGTGACAGTGCCCAGGGTCGCCGCGCCTCCGACCACAATTGGCGCAGCGAGGGTGAGCGACTGAAGTGTCACGGCCGGTGCGGGCGTCTGAACTTCCAGGTAAAACCACATCTCGAAATTCCCACCGCTGCGTCCGTCGCCGGTGAACCGTAGGTCGGTGACGCCGTTCGCCCCGCGCACCCCGTAGGCTTCGCCGTCCAAATAGAGACTTGGATTCTCCTGGGCCCAAATAAAGTTTCCTTTGAGCGTGAAGTGGACCAGGATCGGGGACGTTTGCTGCAAGGTGACCAGGGCCTTCACCAAGCTGTCCGCCAGCCAGGTTTGGGTTAGCTTATTGGGCGTCCAGGTAATTTCGGCGCCTTCGGAGATAAACTCCCCGCTGAGAATCACCGGCTGGAAGCCAACAACCCCTGGCGCAAGCCAGGACTCGCGCTCGACTGGACTTCCAGGAAAGGGCAGCTCGAGCGTAATCGCGCCGATCGGCTTGCCCCGGATCGCCAGTGGATCGACCACTCCATCCAGGACAACGCGCAAGCCTCCGCCCAGGGCGGCAGGAGCGATCCGGGTGTCGTTGCCAAGAACCGCGTTCGGCTGAATCAGCCGAACCTCTTTGATCAGAATCCCGGGCTCGCGTCCCATGGCCTGACAGAGCTGATTGATCGCATCTTGAACGTTGGTCACACCGGCATTCGCCAGGGTGGCGCAGCCCGCGGGGTTATAAGCCACCTCACTCGCCACGCTGAGATTGGCATTGAAGTGCAGATACGTCGGATTTCGGATCGGGTTGCCAACCGCGGCGGTGAGCGTAGCCACGAGTTGCTGGGTATTTACGGTTGGATCGGGCTGCCAGTGGCAGCTTGCGATACCGTCGGCGTCGGTTGCTACGAGCAGCGCACTGCTAGCACTGGCAAGCCCAGCCACGGCCGCGGCTACTTTGCCCGTCCCCGGACAGACGAACTGCACGGTCGCACCGGCCACCGGCCGCGATCCGTTGAACACTCCGACTTCGAGCGGCTGCGGAAGTGGATTACCGGGCCGTGCCTCCTGACCGTCACCGCCAACGTAGAACAGGGTCACCAAATCAGTAAGAGGCGGGAAAAGCGGTCGGCAGTCACTCTTGACGGTCCAGGTCGTGCCATCAAAGCTCAGCAAGCCGAGAGCGGCGTAGTGGTGCCGAATTCCCTGTCGAGGCTGGAAAGTCGGGCCAGTCGTGTCGCGCGGCCAGTCGATTCCCCCGATGACGTTACTCTCGGCAAGCTGATCGAGGGTCTGAGTCCTGGCCGGGATCGTCCAGTAATCGCCGATCTGGTAGTTTCCTACCGCGAACTCGATCTGAACTCCATCGTTCCCCAGATCCAGATAGTCGGCGGTGGTCACGGTCACCTCGCCCGCTGAATCCCAGCGGCGGACTGTCGGCAGCGTCCCGAAGCTCGCCAGGGTGAGCGGCAGATTATTCGGCCACGCCTTCACCGTGAGAACGTTCCCCTGCACCTTATCGAGCTGCACCAGAATCCCCACTTCGCCGCGCAGAACCCGACCTTCGTCGCTGAGTTCGACCCACTGGTCGGCGACAAAGCTGCGATATGAATCTAGCCCCGGATCAGAGACCGTGAGATCGTTCCCGGTCACGTCGACGAGTCGAGTCACGATGCTCCCGTTATCACGTGACCACAGAAACGTCGCAGTACCGTCCGGGCCCGATTTGTGAATCTCGACTCGGTAAAGCTGATTGTCGAGCCGACGGTAGCCGCCGGGATCCGGGACGAGACATTCGCCCTGATTCTGATCCCCTGGCTTGGGCTGGGCGCGGAGCTGGCCGGTGCTCTGGACGTTCGACGGCTCCCAACTCGGACCAAAACTGGGACAGGCCAGGTTGGCGCTCACGTCGCCGGCTCGCTCCAGCTTGACCTGCCAGATCGTCTTGGCACGTGTCGCGGTGTCCGGCCCACCCAGCGCGACCTCACGCAGCGCGGGTTCTTCCAGAGCAGTGAGGTTGCGCAGCCACACGTCCACGTAGGCAACGTATACGCCAGGCTGAGTCGGACGGGTCACACCAGGCAAATCGGGCTGAGCCGTGAAAGGGACGACATTTTCATTCTCGCAGAGGATTCCGGCGACGTAGAAGTGGCCAGCACCGATCTGAACGTCCCCTCCTCCAATCTGCAACGAAAGGCCCGCGTTGTCGACCGGAGCTCCCGACGGCCCAATTTCATCGAGCGTGGTTAACCGGGCGAGGTGAGCTTGAATCTCGGTCTGCTCATTCCAGTCAGCGTCGAGCTGAACTCGTCCTTGTTGAAGGCGGACGTTGCGGTAATGATTCGCGGGCTGAAACGTCAGCCGGGAAAAGTCACCTTTCATTTGTTCCCTCACGTATTTGTCAAGGCACGGTGGGGAGCACGAAGTCAGGTTACAAACAAGCCCCCGGCTTCCAGTCCAAAGCGCAGATACTCGTTCAGACTTGCCTGCAAATTCTTTAGACGTTCGGATTGCTGGAGATAGTGCAGCGCGCCCAACTCGCCTTCGTCGTCGGCTCCAGTCGTGAGCTCAACCGGTCCGGCGAGGCCAAGCTGTCCATAGCCCGGCTGGCCATAGACGGTCGACGTAAATCGTGGCACCAACCGCCCGGCCGATTGGCTATCGGCAGGTAGGCACCGGAACCGGCGAGGCGCGCGCGAATCGAAAGGCAGATAACAGTAGCGCACACAGCCGGTCTGGCGACGGACCGCGTGAACCAGCCCGGTGAAGATACTGTCGCTCGCACTGACGTTTCGAACCGTCGTCGTCCCCAGTATCGTGCTCGTCTGGACGTCGGTCGCAGGACCGGTGATTGCCGCGGCGGAGCCTGCGTCCACGATGCTGTCGACGATATTCAGGGCTTGAATCGTGTCAGCGCCGACGATTGGACCGGTGATGCAGCGCTCGACCGTGACGACGAGACTTTCGTTGTCTTGCCCTGCCGCGGGGTTCGCGCTCACCGTCAGTCCACCAGCCGACGGAACGAGGGTCGAATGAGCGAGACGCAAAACGCCGAGATGGCCGGCCAGCACCGTCAGTGTCCCCTCGATCAGTAAGCCGTCCACCACGAGATCCCCGGGATCGATGCTGTCCGCGGCCGCGGTTCCCTGCACCGCGACGCTGCCTCGCAAATGCGGACGAAGGCCGTCCGGAATCAAGCGCCCTGGCAGGCGGATCGGTGGGCCGACCCCGTCCGGAGCCGGATCTTGCGGCCAATCGGCGGCAATGAGAATCAACTGGCTGCCGGCCGGGATGACAATCGCGTTGGCCGCGGTGAGTTCTTCCACGTAGGACTGACTGTCCATGATCGCGATTGCGCCCACTATACCGGCCGGCTGGGCATTCCAAGCCTGAATCGCCTGGGTGAGCGTCTTCACAATCTGCGATTGACCGGTCGGCGCATCGACGCTGACGCCGCGCTGCCAGGTGATCGGCCGGGTCGCGGCCTCGGCGAGCGACGCCTGGCGGTTGTACGGTCCACCGCCCAGGTCAGCCGAGAAGCCGTACGCATAGCTAACGTCGATCCGATTCGGGGTCACATTGGCAGGAAAGGCAATCCGACCGAGCACCGGATCGATCGCGACCGTGATCGGCAGAGGCTGCGCGGCGCCTCCGGAACTGGGCGAGTAGCTCTTGGCAGCTGGCGGACGACGCCAACCTTCCGGAATGGCGATCTTTGGATCGCTTAAATTGCAGATCACCAGGCGCTCGGGAGGAATCACGGTGCCGTCGACGCTAATCTGAAACACGGGCTCATCGCCAAAATAGACGACCGCTGGCTCGGTCCCATCAACGAACGCCTGGCGGCGCGCTTCAAGCTCGTCATAGAGCGGACGCCGGCGGAGTGGAGCCGGCACGTTCGGTTCGGTCACGCGCTGAGTCGGATCGGTCAAGGTTTGGGGGCGATTGAAAAGCCCCATCAACAGACCGAGTGGGTTGAATGTATAGCGACCGGCCAACGCCGGCGTTGGCGCGGTCTCGACCTGCGCTGACGCGTTCATCTGCCAATAGCTGGTGAGTCGCCAGAGGAAAATTCCGAGGTCCGGCAGATTATATTTGCCCCGTCCCTTGTCGATGTGACGTACATCAACCAGGTGGGTTGTCGTCTCAAAAGGACCGTTCAGTTGCTCAAGCGGCCGCGCGTCACGCACGTCGACCGTCGCCGGGCTGGCCAGACGGACGTGGTTGATGGATTGGGTCGTTGCGAGCAATTCAAAGAACTCGACCGCTCGAGCTGGCCAGCCGGTCACGTCTCGCGCCACGCGCTCGAGCGTGGCCGCGGTCCCCTTCCCGCGTCGATAGGCTATGGTGTTCGCGACCAAGCCGCGCTGGCTGAAAGCAGCCCCGTCGACTGCCAGCAATCCGCGCACGCCAAGCAGATCTCCAATGTACGGGACGACCCATTCGGCACAGGTTTCAATGAACCAGTTGTCATAAAGCTGCTCAACGTCAGATTGGACGAGGTCTAGCTCGTCCTCCAACACTGCGAGTAAGGCGCGAAGCTGGTCATTCTGATCGGCATCGCGCTGCCGGTAGATCGCCGGCAAGAGGTTGAATAAGCGCTCACTCGTTTGGCTCACGGTGTCCACTCCGTCACGGTCACGCCAGCCGGATTCACGGTGAGTAATTCAGCCGGCTGGATTTGCTGATTCGCAATCAAGGCCCGCCGAGCAAAGAGCACCGGCGTTGGCACGGTCTGGCTCAGTCCACTGGCGTCATCCACCCGGTAGAGCCCGTACAGATCTGTCGCGATCACCCCGGGAACAGCCTGGATCGCCGTCTCGACTTCGGCGGCCGACACTGGCTGAGCGATTGCCCGCTGTGTAAAGGCGAACGTATTGAGCAACGCAGACTGAACGGCGGTCAAAACATCCGCCACTGCGTAGCGCGGCTTGTCGACGAGGACCCGGGCGCTCAGGTTGAAGTACAGGGGCTGATACGAATCGACCTGAAACCGTTGGACCGGGTCGCACGCCTGCTGGATCGCGTCGACCAGATTGGTGTAAAGGATAGAGCCGGCATCGACCGGTTCGCCGGTCACTCCCGCGACGGTAATATTCACCAGAAACGACGCGCCGGTCCACAGCGCCATGGCTTGGGCCTTGCCGATTCCGGCAAAGCCGCGTGCAAAGTCCTCGAAGTCGCTGAGGGATACGATCCGATCCAGAGTTAACACGGTTAGCGGAGCGTTGGTGCGAGCACTTTCGCGATCTTCCGGATCTGCCGCTCCCGTCGCCGGTAGGGGATTGGTCACACCTCGGATTCCCAGCGGACGGGTTTGGAGCAAGCTCAGACTACCGGCATCAACCATGCCTTTCAGTCCGCTCCCACTCCGATAGGTGGCAACCACGTTTTCCGACCCGGTCGGTAAGCGCGCTCCCTGTTGGCCGTCACCGAAAATGACGCTGAATTTCCCATCATCGGACATGCGAACCAGATACACTTCGCTCTTCTGATCTTGACCGTACAGTCTCGAAACCTCGGTCCACTGAACCTCGCCAATTCGGACGCTCAGCGTACTTTGGGCGCCGCTCGCCGTCGAAGACGATAGGTAGGTCAGGGGCGGTCGCCGAAGAGTAAAGCTTTGCTCCCCCTGGCTGCCGTCCCCGCTGCCCAGGACTTCGTTGACCGTTTCACCGTTAGTCGCCAGCACGACGTTCGCACTGACCGTGACCGTGTCGCGGACGTAGCCGTACTGCAGACCAGGTTGATTAACCGGTCCGGAGCCGCTAAAGCTGATCGTCGTGAAGCCTCCGGCGTGAATGGAATCCGTCACGAAAACGACTTCGCTGGTCGTCACGCCCGGCAGATCGATCCGCACCCCTTGAACGAGCAGAGGCTGCCCCGGGGAAAGACCCAGCACGAGCTGCCCCAGGGGAATGCTGGTGCTGCCCGCGACAATCGGATCGACGATCGGCAAATCGGCGAGCTCGAGGCGCTCACTCTGAACGAATGCCGTCGTCGAGCGCGTTCGCAGGTCTTGAGTGGCATCGGGCGGCGTCGTGCCGTCGGGCTGAGTTAAGCTGAGTCCTGACGTTCGACCGCTCATGCCGAAATCGGCGAGGGAGTCCTCGATCACCGCGCCAATCCGGTAGACCGTCGCCGCGGTGGTTGGGCTTTGGAAAACTGCCCAGGTATTCGGCAAAACACTCGGCAAGGCCCGTTCGAGGTGAACGTGGGCGTCGGTATAGGAATTCCCGCCGGAATCGGTCCAAATTTTTGTTCCGCCGTTGGCGTCCCAATCGGGATAGGGGTTCGTTCCATCGGTACGGTTGAGACTCGCGTGGAGCGGAGCGTTGTTGCCGAAAAACCCTGCCCGAGCTCGAAAAACAAAAACGCCTTCATCGGCTGGCGGCAGAGTCGGCTGAGGCGCCGTGGCGCTCGCCTGAAGCACCTCGGCTGGATTCCAGCGCTGGATCGCGAAGAAGGCGCTGAGGTCGCGTTCGCTCCACGACTGGTCAAGCACCCGAGACTTCAATTCGGTTTGGTTCAAAGTGATGCCGATCTTGTCGATTTCGCCAATCTTAAGGACAGCCGAAACGTAGTGGGGCGGCGGGGGTGGGTTATCGACGAGATCGACCTGGGTACGTTGCTGATCCGCTTGAACCGTTACCATCTTGATCGAGGCGATTCGCGTTTGCAGGCTACCACTCACTCGCCCAGCCAGTAACAGCACGTCGCCAATCTTCAAATTCGTCGTTAAGCCAGCGAGATAGAGACTATCCGCGTGCACGTCGAGGGTTTGAGGCTGGGATAGCCGCGGCGGGAGCGAATTCCAGTCTTTTTTCGCGACGATCGCCTGGCTCGTTTCGAAAGTCTGCGGAAGCTGCCCTTGAGACGGAATGCTTTGGATCCGAGTCCCGGCTGGGACGGTCGCCACGCCCGGCGCACCCGGCGCGCTCTCCACGGTAAAAGCGAGAAATACGCTCGCGGCGATCCCGGGGCGCAGCTCATAGCCGATTGTCCGGGCTAACTCGAGCGCCGAGCGACGTTCGGTCGCGGTTCGCAGATAACCCTCATTGGCGATCCGCTCCTGATAAAACGTCAAGACGTCGCCGACGATCGCCCAGGCGTCGAGCAGAGCAATCGCCGGATCGTCCGGAGCGCGCGTCGTCAATGCCGCGAGTGGTGGTGGGTTGGACGGTGCGCCCGGATTCGTCTGAGCTGGCAGACGCGCGAGCATCCGATTCAAAAAAGTCGAATACGTCCCGATTCGATAGGAAAGAGCCGGCAAGCCCGGGCGATTCGAAATCGTCGCGTCAGGTGGACTGCCGGCACAGCAGCCGCACGTATTCAAGCCAGGGGAAGTCGACGAATTCACGTTCTGGCTCATTGTCCACCCATCATGTAGAACTCGATTCGACCGTTTTCGGGGTTGTTTGGATCGTTGTCGAGACGCGCGATCTCGAGGCGAGCGAGCGAGATCACCCCTGCCTCGATCTCACCCTGCGCCGCTTGTCCCCAGCGCTGAAAATGATTTGGCTTGGGCGGCGTGTTATCCGTGTCAATCCAGGCAACGCCAGGTACGTGCATCGCCGCGGCGACGATTCGCGATAAATAGACCGGCTGTCCAAAGGTGAAATTGTCAGGATGGAAGAACCCGCGTTGCCCGTCGGGCAGGTCGACCGCGCTAAAGACCTCGTACAGCGCTTGTTCGACGTTGGCACGCACATACCCGGCGGTAACGCAAATTGTCAAGCCAACGTCCAACGGAACGTACCGGGGGGAATCGATCTCCAGATCGTAGCCCGCCAGGCGAAAGCGCTCGAGAAAGTCTCGCATCTCGACTTTGAACGCGTCGTCGACCGACGCCCCGCCAAGCCGGTCTACCGTGACAAACATCGTGTTCCAGCTTCCGGTCCAGCGTCGGGTGGCTGCCGCGCGCTGGACCTTCGGATGGCGCTGGGCGACCTCGGCGTAGTCTGCTTCGGTCACCGCCCGTTCCTGAGTACGAAACGCCTGGGGAGCGAAAAGCTGTGCCTGGGAGAGTGGCTCGGACTCGGTGCCGCCGGTCGCGGCGATCGGATTGCGAATCGTGACGAAGTCGGTCAGGTCGGTCACCAGGCAGGTCAAAGCATCGGCCCCAACGTTTCCTGCCGAGCCATTTCCAACGCGATAGGTGGCCGTGAAGTAGGAACCGGCCGTCGGTCGACGCCCGAGCACGTCGTCGCCAAAGCGAATCCAGGCAACGCCATCACTTTCCATCTCGACGACGAACTCGCTTGCAAAGCGATCGCTCGCCAGAAGGTCCTGGCGGGCGAACCAGATCTCGCCATCGCCACTCAAAGTCACGTCCGGACCCGCCTGCGTCAGATCGAGCGTCGTCGCCGCCGCGGCCGGTTGAGCGCGGGCAACGCCATCGTCATAAGGCATCCGATGCGTGAGTCCGGTTTGCCCGAGCCGTGGTCGATAAGCTTGTCCATCGGGCACCTGGTCGGGTTCGAGTGGCTCGGCGGAAATTGTTCGCCCGTGATCCGCCAGGCCAACGTTGCCGCGCGCCACGCTGGCTCCCTTCAATTGATTCGGTCCGTCCGGAAACTCCCAAAGACACAAGGGAAACGGCAGGGCGTCATCTCCCCACCAGGTCACACTCAGCACGGTCTCGTTCGTGAGGGGATCTGTCAGCTCAACGGGATCCTGGTCGAGTCGCACGACGTGGCGATGGGTGGGATCCGCGTCGACCGCCAAACCACTACTCCCGAGTACTTCCTCGAAAACCAGGACGTCGCCGGATCGCAGACCAAGGTCGGCTTTTTTTCCCTTTAGCGTCGCCCGAGTGGCGCCCCTTGGCAGACAGCAGCGCGAATCACCCCAGGTATGAAAAGCGATCTCGTTCCTCTGGGATTTCAAAGTCATCGGCTGCAGCGTTTCAAAGACAAGAGCACCGCGCGCCAACGCATCGGCGAGCTGATTCGAATGGATCGTCAGCGCCGGACTCGCGTCGCGACTCAATAACCGCGATCCGACGGGCAACGTTGCGCCATCAGCACCGCCCCCCGGCTTCACCGCGACGTGCACCCACGCCCGAGCGTTCGCCCCTTCGCTCAAGAAATAATCGACCAACCGCGCGTGTCGACGAACGGAAACCCGTTTGCGCGCGGTGCCCAGGTATGCCTCGGTCGCGACCGCGTCCTGGTAGTAGCTCAGATAATCCGCGGCGTAGGCGAGGACCTCGACCAAAGCAATTTGCAAATCGGCTGGACTGCTCTCTTGCCAGCCCGGCATGACCACCGAGATGCGATCCAGCATCAACCGGTTGAAGCTCGCGAAATCCTTGGCCAGATAGTCGATCTGAGGCGTAACCGTTGGCGCGGGCGGACATACTTCCGGTGCCCGGCAGTCGAAATCACTAAAACAGTCCACTTTGAACGAAAAGTCGATCGAAGCGAGGACCGGATCGAAGCCAACCGGCGGTAGACCTGTCTGGCTCGGCGACAAAATCAGGCGCAACATATAGGTCGAGAAATCTCCGGTCGATTTTGACCGAACGACGAAAACGTTGTTCCGATCGGAAAGGGTCGCCAGAAAGGCAACCTCGGCTGGATTGAGCAACCCCGCCGGCACGGCATTGGCCGGCGCTGCCCAAGCGATACCAATCGACGTGACCCGCACGCCGCCGAGGATCTGCACATTGTGTAGATCTAAGCCGGCCACCGGTAAAAAGCAATGGACCAGCAGCGTCTGCTGAGGCGGACTACCGGCCGGAGCGTCCGTGTCGAGCACTTCCAGGTAATCGATCCCGTTGGTCGTGCCGCCAGCCCGGGCCAGCGCCCTCAGGCGCGATCGTCGCTGATCTTCTGGACAAGCGATCTGATCGATCATCTAGGCCTCTCGAGTAAACTGCGCCACCTGGCGCTGCTGGGAGGTTCGGTTGACGTACTGGACCGTCACCGTCAAGATTGAATCGTTCGACTGAACTTGCACTGCCTCGACTTGAATCAGGCTCCCAAGCCATTGCTGAAGCGCACCTTGCACGAGCATCTGCGTCGCAGTCGCGAGCTCGTCACTGTTTGGCGCGAACAGCAATTGCTGAACTCCGCTGCCAAATGTTGGACGATTAACCCGCTCCCCCGGCGCGGTGAAGAGCACCTGCTCGATCATGTCTCGGATATGGTCGTCCGCGCTGGTTTCAGCGGTCCGTCCCCGTCCGTCGATGTGAAATGGATAGTCGATCTGCATCAGGTTCCTTTCACCCGCGGCTGGGTCACGATCACGTTCAAAGGCGTCCCAGTTGGCGCGCAAATTGCCTGGCTGTCCTGCAAAAGTACCGGTACCCCCGCCGCCAGCACGCGTAGCGCGCCGGTTGCGAACTGAGCGGTAACGCACGGTCCGTTGCCAGCCGGCGGCACGAAGGCACACCCGGCCACGAGATATGGTGACATTTGAGTCGCGATCGGCTGGCCGCCAACCAAAACGCGCGGATTCGGGGCCGACGCCATCGCCTGTCCACCGTGGGCGCAAATCACTGTTGCACCAAAATGCAGCAAGAATCCGGGCACTAAATCACCTCCAGCGCGCCGTTATTGACTGACACACTCACTGGCGTCAGCTTGACGCTCGACGCGCCCGTGCTCAGCTCGATGCCACTCACGTCAAAGACGAGCTTCATCGGCATCGGGACGGCCGGTGGGTTTACCTCCAAAGTGACGCCGCCAATGCCCGGCAGATCGCTGAAAGTCAAGGTGATTGCATCCGTCTTCCACACCTTCATTTGTTCGACCGCCGGCAGGGCTGGTACTTCGCCAACCCCCCAAAAACAGCCCGACCAAATTGGAAAATTAGGGTCGCCACCTTCAAACTCGACCCAGACGTTCGCACCGGACGGGGGGATGGCAAAAAACCCAACGCTTGGCCCGGCAAATGGGACGCACGGCATCGCCCAGCTTAGCTTGCCAGACCCCAGGACAGTCGGCACGCTCACTTGCACCCGTCCTTGCTGCATCGGATCGAGATTATTCTCAACTTTGCCCCGGTACTTACCAAAGAAATGCTTCACGGAACCACCACCGGCGTCGTCGATCCCACGCCTTCGCGCGTGAGAGTGAATCGCTGTTGATAGCTGCCAACTCGAATGGAGTGAGTTACCTGCTTGACATACCAGAACCCATCGTAGCTGTATCCCGCGCCGCGCACCCCAACCAGGGCCCGTGGCTGGAGGAGGCTACCATACCGGTCAGCATCGAGATTCCCCTCCGCCACCACCGCGTCAATCGACGAGTCTGTTTGTCCCTGGGCACGAGCGTAAGCTTCCATGACATTCAACCCGCCTTCGCGAAACTGAGTCCGGCGCACGTTCGGTTGATTGACCAGCCAGGCCGGAAATGCGGCCAGTGGCGGACGGAGACTCGCGAAAGTCTGGACCGGAAATGACTGATTGGTCAGACGATCCTGAATCTGTCCTTCGACCAGGGTTGGACCCATGGCGTTGTAGCGCACGTTGAAGGAATCGACGTTTGTCTCGCCCCCCATGTTCACGGTCAGCGCCGACTGTGGCACACCGATGCGAACCGGTGGCCCCCAATAAGCCGTGTTCGTGAAAGGGGCCGGGCCCGGGATAATGTAGAAAACGTAGCCGTAGCGCGCCGCCATCGCATTGAGAAAAGCCAGATCGGTCTCCTGCTGAACCGGTGTTCGCTCGATCGGAATCGGTGGATCGACCACGATTGGCGGGATCACCATTGGGATCAATCCATACTGGGCGTAGCTCAAGATGAGCTTGTTCGCGATGATCGTTTCATCCTGAGCCGGATGCTCGGCCGACTTTTCTTCGAGATCCATCATCAGACTGACGTCTTCCCCGGTAATCGTGATCGTGGAGCGCCCCGGCTGATCGCTTGGCGACAATTGTTGATGAGTAATGATCCCATCGATCAAAACCCGCGGCGTGACGTTGATCGTAACGACGATAATGACCCGGTTGAAGGGCTTCAGCAAAGGCAGGCTGAGCAGAGGATAGTCCAACAATCCGGTTAGGCCGGAGCGTCCCGCCTGAAACGTGATCTGAAATCCGGACCGACCGTCGTCCTGGTGGGTGACTTCGACACTCGCCAGTGCATCGATCAACGGCGCCGGCGCCGGAATTGGCACGGTCGGCCCGATCAACAGAGTTAGATGGATTCCGAGTAAGCTCATCCTTGCCTCAGATCGATCACTTTAGGCTTGGGGTACTGGCACGCGAAGCGTCGTGCCGGGCTGCGCGGTAAGGTCGGCGGGGTTCATGGCGTCGTTGGCATCGGCGACACGCCAGAACTGCAATGGATCGCCAAGGGTGCGGGCGGTGATCAGATCAAGGCGATTCCCCTGGGTCACCGTTACCGTGGTAAGCAACGGCATAGCAGTTCCATCTGGCAGGAACCGGCGGCGGACGTAGGTGGTTCGGCGTCCATCGGCGGTCGTAAAGGTCGCCGTCTTCAGGGACGCGTATCGGCTGGTCGGATCAAACATGACCTTTCTCCTCCTCAAGGGCTTGGCTCGAACGTTACCCGGTAGCGCGCTGGGCCGGACACGTCGAGAACGATCTCGCCATTCGTGGCGTTCAGGCGCTGCCCGGTCGCGACGTTCTCCACGCCGGCCAACCTTTGCGCCGCCTGCGCCTGGCTAATGACCGGATGTAACGCCAGCCGACCACCGGAGAGCCGGTACCGTCCTGATTGAAGTTCCACCCGCACGGGCGACGGGCCGACTGAGTACTGGCCGACGTGCAAATCGATCACATTGCTCGGATGAGTTCGTAAGACCCAGAGGAGATCACCTGGGAATCCGGTGAGCGCGAGCGGATCCACCGCGAGCTCAGCCCCTTGAACAACCGGATCGAACGTGAATTCAACGGGGATCACGGCCGGCAGGGTTATTTGTCCTGAATCCGCGACCTGGGCGATCGCCGCGCCAATGCGTTCGCCCGCTTCCTGGGCAACAATCCGGGAGGCGGCGCCACCAACCGTCATCGACCAACGCCCGTCTGCCTCCGGGTGGGTTTCCCCGAGGAATTCGTTGCCGGGTCCCAGCGCGATGACCCGGTCGCGCGCACTCGTTCCAG
>DATLSK010000117.1:0-4415 GCA_035534155.1 Chloroflexota bacterium
AGATTCGTGGTCGGACGTTGACACCGGTGTTCGTAGACCTCCTCGATCGTCGGATAGAGCCGATCCCAAGTAAACCGATCGTTCACTTTCGCATTCCCATTGTCGCCCAGGGCTTGTCGGAGATCGGGGTGCGCTAACAGATCGTCAATTCGTTCGGCCAGCACCCTCACGTCGCCGAAGTCGACGAGAAACCCGTCGCGTCCATCGTCAATCACCGCCGGTACCCCGCCGGCCCGCGCGCCAATCACTGGCTTGCGATAGAGCCAACTTTCGAGATAGACAATGCCAAACGAGTCGGTGCGCGATGGCATGGCTAGCAGGGTCAGGGCGTCGAGTAAATCGCGCTTCAGCTCTTCGCTGATGAAGCCGAGAACGTGAATCCGTGACCGGTGCGCTGGCGCGATTCGCTCGAGAAAGGCCTGAAAAGAATCGAGCGCCGGACCAGCCAGAACCAGCTCAGCTTCGCCACCGCGCTCCCAGAGCCGCTCCATCGCCTCGACCAGATGCACGGTGCCTTTATCGTACGCGGCAGTCCCAATGTAGGCAACGATTTGGCCCTGAATCCCGGTCGTCGCGCGAAAACGCGCGCCCAGGCCGCCGAGCAAGTCGTCGGGATTGACGCCAACCCCGGCCAGGACAATGCGATCCGCCGAAACGCCGCGCCCTTTCAAATACCCGATTTCAATCGGCGTTTGCGCGAGCACGGCATCAGATTGACCGATCAATGCAATCTGATGTTGCATGGTGTAAAAGCGGCGAACGATTGAGCGCTCCGATTCGCCCAGGTGGATGAGCGGCGTGACGATAAACGGGATTCGCTTTCGCTGCGACCAGTCGAAGGTTGGCAGCAGCAGTGATTCGAAGCAGATGTTCATCCCATTGACGATATCCACTCCGTCGCCAACTTCGGCCAGAGCGCCTGCCAAATCCGGCACCCATGGCACAAATCGCGACAGGTGGCGCAACAGCGGCGCCGTTCCCGGGACGCGGTCGAGGATCGCCATTGCCCGGCGGATTCCGCCAAAGGCCAGGTTTCGCCCGGGTAAATGCCGGACCGGCACTCGCCAGATCTCGACGCCGTTATGGGTCTCCCGCCGAACCGGAATACGTTCCTTATCCGGATTCCAGAACAGTTCCAGGTCCCGAGCATCGGTCGTCAGGACTCTGACCTCGTGTCCCCGCCGCGCCAGCCGCTCGGAGATTTCCTGGAAGTGGCGTTCTGACCCACCGGTGTAGGGCCAATAGCGCTGAATGACGTGTAAAATTTTCACCCGGTCGGGCCATCCGTGGCGTCGTGCGTCCTGTGACGACCAGCCTACCCGCCAATGTAACAAAGCCCAGGTTTATTTGTCAACCGATGCGACCATCGGCTTCCTCCCTTGCTGTTCCCGCCGACCGAGCTTGCTGTTCTGTCCGTCCCATGCTACAGTAACCCAGGATCCGAGTTGAATTCCCGTTCCGAGGCATTGTGTGGCCATCACCCTACCAACCGCCGGGCGGTTCGTCGAGATTTTCTCCTACCGCGATCTCGTTCGCAACCTCGTCGTCCGCGACCTGAAGGTTCGCTACAAACAAAGCGCGCTGGGGTTCCTCTGGTCTTTGCTCAATCCGCTCCTGATGATGGTGGTTTTTAGCGTCGTCTTCACCGTGATGATGCCAAACCGCCAGGTCAGCGCGTTTCCCGCCTTCATTCTCGCCGGGTTACTCCCCTGGAATTGGTGCGCCACCTCGGTGAGCGCGTCGACCGTCTCGGTCGTTGGCAACGGAACCCTGATCAAAAAAGTGTATTTTCCGCGCGAGCTACTGCCGGTGTCGATCGTTCTTTCGAACATGGTGAATTTTCTGCTCGCCCTGATCGTGCTGATCGTGGTGTTGTTCGCCTACGCGCTCTATCCGTCCTGGGTGCTGATTTACTTGCCGGTTATTATCGCCATTCAGGTCATTTTTCTGACCGGGCTCGCCTTGCTCCTCTCATCGCTCGACGTCTTCTATCGCGATACCGAGGTCATCGTCGAAGTGGTTGTCCTGGCCTGGTTCTTTCTCACGCCGGTCTTCTACGACATCGGCGCGTTGATGCCCAACTCAGCGCGGATCATCTACTGGATCAACCCGATGGCGTCCATTGTCGAATCGTATCGCCTGATCTTTTACAACCGCGCCGCCCCTGACCTCGCGTTTCTCGTCCGAACGTTCTTCACGTCGTTCATTGTCTTCGTGATCGGCTGGCTCACCTTCCAGCACTTCTCCCCACGCTTCGGCGAAGAGCTTTAGCCGTCAATTGACAGTAACTCCTCGCGGAGTATTATAGACTCTAGCACGGCTCCACTTCGGGCGTTGGCTGCAGGGCTGTCAGCGTCAGCGATCCCATCCGGGGCCAGGAGATGGTGATGACCCTTCCGCGGACGATTGGTGATCTCCGAGAAAGCGGCTACCCGGCCCGCTCGGTCAAGCTGGAAATGCGCCACAATCTGATCAATAAGCTGCGGCGCAATGAGGAGATTTTTCCGGGGATTATCGGCTACGAGGATTCGGTCATTCCCCAGATCGAAAGTGCAATCCTCTCCGGCCACGACCTGGTACTCCTCGGAGAACGCGGTCAGGCCAAAACCCGCATCGCGCGAGCCCTGGTCAATCTGCTTGACGACGTCGTTCCGGCGATCGCTGGCTGCGAGATCAACGATCACCCCTTCGAGCCAATTTGCGCGTCCTGCCAGCAGAAGCTGGAAGCCGAAGGCGACGACCTCGAGCTCACCTGGCTCCCTCGCGACCGCCGCTACGGCGAAAAGCTCGCGACGCCCGACATTACGATTGCCGATCTGATCGGCGAGGTCGATCCGATCAAGGTAGCCGAGGGACGCTATCTCTCCGACGAGCTGACGATTCACTATGGCTTGATTCCCCGAACGAATCGTGGCATTTTCTGCATCAACGAGCTTCCCGACCTCGCCGAGCGCATCCAGGTCGGCTTACTAAACATCATGGAAGAGCGCGACGTGCAAATCCGTGGCTATAAGGTGCGCCTTCCCCTCGATCTGTACGTCGTCGTCAGCGCCAATCCCGAAGACTACACCAACCGCGGTCGAATCATTACTCCGCTGAAAGACCGGTTCGGCTCGCAGGTTCGCACGCATTATCCTCGCACCCTCGAGCACGAGATCGACGTCATGGAACAGGAAAGCACCGTCTTCGCGGACGAGGGTCTGAAGACCGCGGTACTTCGCTTCATGCGCGAGATCGTCGCCGAAACCACCCACCTGGCACGCAAAAGCCCGGACGTCAGCCAGCGCTCCGGGGTGAGCGCCCGCGTTTCAATCTGCAATTATGAAAACCTGCTCAGCAGCGCTCTCCGCCGGACGATCCGCCTCAACGAGCGAGACGTCGTACCCCGAGTCAGCGATCTCCTGGCCCTGGTTCCCTCGACTCAAGGGAAAATCGAGCTGGAATCGCTGGGCGACGGTCGCGATGAACGGGTTGTCGAGAAGCTGATCCAGGGAGCCGTGCTCAACACCTTCAATCGCTATTTCTCGGTGGCTGACTTCGACCCCTTCCTCGCCCGGTTCGAACGAGGATTAACCGTGGAGGTTGGCGAAGGTCTTCCTTCTGAACGCTATCCGCGGATCCTCAACGAGCTGCCCGAACTCCGCAGCGCCGTGACCAAGCTGGGGGCCGACCAGAACGCGGCGACCGTTGCCTCGGCGATCGAGTTCGTCCTCGAAGGGCTTCACCTGAACCGAAAGCTCAACAAGGAACGAGCCGCGGGTAAGTCACGCTACCGGAGGTAGTACGATGTGGTTTCGCTATTCGCGCTGGGACGGCAGCCAGGACGTTTCCCCGTTTAGCGCCGACGATCTGATGGATGCCATGGCTGACGATCTGATCTCGGACGGCGATTTGCGGAGCGCTCTCCAACGCATTTTCCGCTGGGGCACGCAAAACCCGCAAGGCGAGCACATGAAAGGCGTTCAAGACCTCCTCGAGCAACTCCGGGAGCGCAAGCAGCAAGAGCTCAATCGCTATCGGCTCGACTCGATGCTCGATGATCTCGAAAAGCGCCTGAATGAAGTCGTCCAGACCGAGCGTGAGGGCATCCAGCGACGGCTCGAACAGGCCCGCCCCGGCCAGTCGCCCAATCAATCGAATCAGGACCAGTCGGGGCAAGACGATGGCAACTCGGGAGATTCCGACCCGAGATCCTCGGACCAGAACTCCTCGGGTCAAGACCCCTCGAATTCCGGTCGTCAGACGCCGGCTCAAGCGTCGTCTCAACAATCGCCATCACGGTCACCAGGGCAGTCGGGTCAACCCGGAGAGTCTCAGAACGCTGCACCGTCCGGAGATTCCCAATCCGGCGATTCCAGCTCGGAGCTTCCTCCGGAGAGCTTGCGTCGCCTCCTCGAATCCATGGCCCAGCGGAA
>DATLSK010000118.1:0-6857 GCA_035534155.1 Chloroflexota bacterium
AGGCCGCGACGCACCCTCCGTGATCGCGCGAGCAATGGCGTTCACGCCGTCGATCCGATCAGGCTTCGCGCGGGTGAGTAGCCGGGTGAGGCCTGCCAAGAACTCGGACGAAAGACCAGCTTCCGGCGAACGACCGCCAACTGGATACAGCCGAGCAAATGACGCGATGCGGCGATCGATCTGGTCCGACCCGAGCAAGAAGTCGACAATCCGCTGATCGAGGCAAAGCGGTCGAGCGAGCAGAGGAAGCGCCTCGGCGGCAGGATCGGCCACGCCGAGCAACCCACTCGTGATGAGGCGGCTGTTTGGCCCAAGTTTTGAGCGAAACGCCAGGCGATCGTCCCAGCTCGGACGCAGAATTCGCAGAATCAGGTCGACCGTCGGGCGTCGGCGCGAGAGATCGTCGTGAAGGTAGGCGTAGAGGCGCTCGTAGCGCAAGTCCACCTCGGGAGCGAAGCAGACAAGCAGCGCTTCTTGTTCGAAGTCGTCGAGCGCAAACCAGAGTGACAAATCCGACAGGCGAGGAGTTATCGTACCGATTGGCTCATCGAGGAATTGACTCGCGACATCGCTAGCCGGCAGGTCGCCCAGCAAGCCGTCCACTTCCGAGTCCGAGACGTACATTGCCCGATACGGATCGGCTCCCCGTCCGGCCACCTCGTCCCGAAACGTCTCGGCGGCTTCGCGCAAGCGAAGGTCGAGTCGCAAAAGCGCTCCGCGCAGCCCATCCTGGGCAAAGCTCACCGGCGAGGGTGTCAAAACCACGAGTGCCCTACCGTCCCCACAACCCCACCCTATCGACTAACGTCACGCTCGTCGTCGAGTAGATTCATCGTGATCCCACTGTCCGATTCAGGTATCGCGCGGTCGGCGCGCGCCTGCTGCGTCACTTGCGTCGCCGATTGCTCAGCCGCTTGCTCAAACGAGTCACTTGGATCACTGATCGAGACCCCGCCGGGCGCCGGCGTTCCGGCCACCGGTCCGGTCGCCTGTTGCACGACGTGGGTGGCCTCGTGCGCGAGCAGATGCATCCCGCTCGACGAACCAGCGTCAAATGCGCCAGATCGGAAGAAAATGTCGCTTCCCGAGGTAAAGGCGACTGCATTGACCGCCCGGGATAAGTGATCGGCGTTGCTATCCGCGTGGACGCGCACGCTCGACAAATCTGCGCCCAAACCACTTTCGAGCGACTGCCGAACCCCCGATTCGAGCGATTGACCGTGGCCAGCCTCCGCCCGGATACTCTGCCCCAGATCTTCGGTCGATTCGGGGCCGCCAGGCGATCGTTGTAATACCGCGCTGACCAGTCGCTGGACGGCCTGATTCCCAAGCGCCCGCTGCGCGCTTTGGATCACGCTCGGGAGAATCACACCGTCGTTAATCAGACGCTGAACCGCCTGATTCCCCAGAGCTTGCTGCAGATCACCGGCGGATGCCGCTTCAATCTCGCTACTGGTCGAATCCGCCACGCGTGCCGAGGTCGGTGCCACCCGGCCGCGTAGACGCTGACTCTCGGCTCGAGCCTTATCAGCATTATCGCCCATCGGATTACCTCTCTTTGCCGCCATCCAATGAAAACGTGAGCACGACTTCGCCAACCTTGATTTGATCGTTCGGCGATAATTTCCAGCGTGTGCTCAAAACCTCACCGTTGACGCGGGTGCCGTTCAAGCTCTTCAGATCCTCGATCCAGTAGTCACCGTTCTCGAGAACAATCCGGGCGTGACGTCGCGACGCCATGGGATCCTTCAGAACGACCGGATTCGACGCCTCTCGTCCGAGGATCGTCTCCGATTGTACGAGGGGCACGTCGCTCTCCGTTCCGAGCTGGACGATGTGCAACATCCCTTTCGGTGGTGGGGGAGGCGGCGGTGGCTGACGCACTGCCCCGGCGACCAGAGTCGCGCCCGTATCGACTGGCGCGATAACCTCGGTCCGATCCATCACCACCGTCCGGTCGCTACGCACGGGCGGCGGGGGTGGCACCGGCGCGGCCGGTGGCGGAGGCGGTGGAGCGGGGGACCGGCGCGAAGAGAACATCACGATCCCAACCACGATCCCGATGAACGCGAGCACCCCCACGGCCGCGGCCGCCGCGATCAAAGGTCCCTGACCAGAGGATGCGGTCGGCGTCGGTGCAACCGTCGTCCCAGTGGGCGTGGAAGGCACCGCCGTGGGCACTTCGGTCGGCACTTCCGTCGGCGCGGTGGTTGGCACCGCCGTCGGTACGACGTTCGCCACCTCCACCACGAATTGCTTCTCGGTCGGCTGGCCCGCCGCGTTCTTCACCTGGATTGCGACCCGGTGGATGCCCGGCGTTTCTTTCGACGTATCCCAATTAAGAACAAACGGCGGGGCGCTGGCGGTCACCCGAGGCTGATTGTCGACCAGGAGCTGCACCTGCTGCGCTACGCCACTGGTGATCGTCACCGTGACCGGTACCGTCCCGGATACCTTCCCAGCGACAGTCAAGCCAGCAACAGTCAAGCCGAGCGGCGTGCCCTGCGCGGTAAACGATGCCTGGGTCGTCGCCGTTCGACTCGCGTAGGTCGCAGTGATCCCCAACGTGTGCTGTTTGTCGTCGGCCGGCAGCTTCGAGGTGTAGGAAAGAATGTACTCGCGACGGAGCTGGTCGCCAATCGACAAGAAAATCGGGCGAAGCTGATCTGGGGCCGTCACGTAGATTGCTTGGCCAGCCGTTGAGCTAGCGAGCTTGTCGAGCGCCGCCTTCTTCACGTCGGTGCCCAGGCCAATCGCGAAAATCGGCACCCGCGCGTTCTTGGCGTCAGTAATCGCCCCATCAAGTGAAGTTTTGCTCGCGTTATCGTCGCCGTCGGTCAGCAGCAAAATGATCTTGCGCTGCTCAGGCACCGCCGCCTGCAGCACCGCGGCCTGGGCGATTGCATCATAAATAGAGGTGTTTCCCTGGGCTTTCAGTTGGCCAATCGCGTTTTTTAACGCCGCCTTGTCACTGGTATATCCCTGGAGGATCTTGACCTGATCGGAAAAGCTAATGATCGCGGCGGTGTCTTTTGGCCCCATCGCGTCGACGAAGGCCGACGCCGCCTGCTTCGCCGCGTTGAGCTTGCCCTGATCGTTCATGCTGCCGCTCACGTCGAAGGCCATGACCACGGCAACCGGCACCTGGCTGTCAACCACCGGCTCGACCTGAAACGAATCGATCGCCTTCCCATCCTCGGTGAGTGCAAATGCGTGGTTATCAAGCCCGGTGATCGGGATCCCCTGGAGATCGGCAACACTAACGTACGCACGAATCGAGGGGAATTGGGACGAGTCGATCTTTTGGACTGACAGACCAAGATCCGCTGCAAAAGCGGTGGACAGCATCAGTCCAACTAAAATCACACTTGCGAAGACGACGGCTATTCGGGTCACAGTTCTCTGCAATCGCATGGGAGCGACCTCCGTGCTGCGGGGGAGCATACCCTGCTAACGTAACCCATTCATTACACTACCATTACAAATTGGGCTCGACGATCGGACACAGAATGTGCTACTATCAGTCCGCTGGCAAACTGGCGGCATGGCCGATGGTTTGATAGGCTGACTTTCCCTCCGCGGCGTCCTTGCCCGTCAACGGTATGATAGCGACCCTTCAATCCTCGCCGAGGCGACAATGGCGTTGAATTCAAAGCTGACGCTCTACTGGCTATTGCGCTCGCTCAGTGCTTCGACGGCAACGTCGACCGGTGGAAGACGCCGCCGCCTCGCGACGCGCCTTTCTTCGGTGCGCTCGCGCACGCGGATCGCGCCGGTGCGAAGCACCTCGCGTCCCATCCCAACCAATCGTAGTCCCGCTGTGCCAGAACCGAGCGGGCCTTGTACGGTAGACGGTCCAACGCTACAGATTCGCTGCCTCGGTCGCTTCGAAGTGCGTCGCGACGGAGTCTTGATTAGCGAGTGGCGGCGTGACAAAGCGCGAACGCTTTTCAAGCATTTGGTGGATCGCCGTCATCCGGTTCACCGCGACATCCTGGTCGAGCTTCTCTGGCCGGAATCCGACAGCCGCGCCGCGAGCAATTGTCTTCGGGTAACCTTACATGCTCTCCGTCAGGCCCTGGGCCGAGCGAGCGGCACTGCCGATGCGCTTGTCGACTACGTCAAATTGGACGGCACGAACGTGTCGTTGAATCACCACGCCGGACTCTGGATCGATGTCGAGGCATTTTCGGAAAACATCGAAGCCGGCTTTCGCTTTGAGCGAGACCATCGCATGTCGGAAGCTCTGCGCTGCTACGAGGCCGCCGAAGCGCTTTATCGGGACGATTATCTCGTGGAAGACCTGTACGAAGATTGGACGTTGGTGCGACGCGAAAAACTCAAAGACCAATATCTCATGATTGTGACGCGTTTGGCTGACGCATCTCTCGAGCGCGGAGATCAGATGGGCTGCATCATCCGCTGCCACCGGATTTTGGAGAAAGATCCATGTCGAGAAGATGCCTATTGCCGATTGATGCGCTGTTATGCCGAACTTGGTCAGGTCAGTCAGGCACTACACTGGTATGACCTGTGCGTGCTCACACTTCGCAAAGAATTGGACATTTCGCCTGGTGAGCAGACAGTCCGGATCCGCCGGATGATTACCGCCGGTCGGCAATAGCCTCGAATCGAGGCGACGTGAAGACTACGCCTTGCCTTCGTTGACTATGTGAATGGAGGTAATGCCGGTCAGACAGGGCAACTCCAGGTTAGCGACCGTTTCGTCACTTTCGGGAGCCGTGGCGTGGAGAACTCCGGTCGCCTCGACCTGCTTTCCCTCACATTGGGCAATCTCGTTCTGGTCACGGCGCGCCCGTTTGTCCCAAACCGGATAAAGGAGAACCTTCGTTCCGTCGTCGAGTTTGATTGAGACGTGGCCGGAATAACGGGGCGGCGGTTTGGGATTCATCCGCACGTCGATTTGCTCATAGCAGCCGACGACACGCACTTTTTGCCCGTCAAGGGCAGCAATGTCTTCTTCCCGTGAGACCACCGGAACCTCGTTACTGCTCACCTACCCTCCACTTCATCCACGTCACGCCGAGCAGCGCTCGTTGCTTGCCATCTTACTTGGGAACGTTCTCGACAGTCATTGTCGTCGGCGATTTCCCGTGTTGTCGTAAGTCGCGATGCTGCTGGTGAAACGTTTGCGCTTTTTGGCGGTGACCGTACATCTGGAACACCCATTCTTCGTTCTCGACGGAAGGGTCCCCGACTGCATAGTTTTCAAGCGTCACCGAGTCATTCTTATCAGCACTCTTCAGCACGACACCGGCCCAGTGGAAGTTCCATGTCATCAGGCCTTTGAATCGCTCCCCGCCGGACGAGATAGTGAAACCCTGGCCAATCTCAGGCGTCGCATATTCATTGATCTTCGCGTTCTTGCTCGCGGTGTCGGTCCACGCCTCGCCCTGGGAGTTGTAGATGTCCAGTACGACGTTGGAAAGGGCGGTATACGCCTTGTTTACCTCTGCCCACGCCTCTTTTGACTTGGCATTTTTCGCCATCTCTTCGATCTCTGCCCAGCGCTCATCTACCTTCTGGCCGGTCTCGCGGATTGTCTTGATCGCAGCGTCATGCGCGGGGCGCAGCAGGTCGTCCGAGGCAAGCTTCTTGAGAGCAGCGTCGTACGTGTCCGCGACCTCGTTCAAGATCGTCAGCAACACTTGCGTTTTCATCTTGGCGGGGCTGCCGGTGGTGGTCCCGTACACGGACGAATCCGATTGCGACTCGAACACCGCGCGACGGTTTGCGCCGCCAATAACAACGCCATTTGATTTGCCGCAGTCGGCCCAGAGTTCCATCGGATTCAGCATGTCCTGCCCCGAAGAGTCGGTCGCCTTGGTGACCCCCCCGGTCTTGTTCAGAGTGTTTTTGGGCCAAACGTGCTGCAAAACGTGCGCGCCACCCTCGTCGTCAGTTAACGTGGCCTTGCCGGAGGTACCCTCTAGCTCAATGCCCGAGCCAACTGCCTTCAACTTGCCCTGCGCTTCGGCGATCAAGTCCGCTTCTGCGTAGAGCTCTTGCCCACCGACCGCGGACTGTTGCGTCACCGCCGCGGTATAATCGTCCGAGATGCGTGTCAGGTCACCGTCGACGGATTCTTCCACGAAACGCTGAACCACCGCGGGCGCAGCCCTATTCTTCGCAAGGGCCCGCTGCCTGGCCTGGTTTCCAATCAGCCCAGGCAAACCCGAGAGGGCATTTGGCGTTAGTCTGCCCGCGGCGATTTGGCGCTGCAGTGCCTGATTGCCCAACACATGTTGCAACACTCGTAAGTCCAAATGGTCTGCACGAGCGCCATCCGTAGGCCCCGACGCGACGACGCTGGCCGGTCGGCGTTGAGCCGAGTGGCTGCTGGCCACGTCTGCGGTTGCTGGCTTCGGTCTCATCCGTCCCCTCCCCCCCACCGTTGATGCCCTGGACATGCCGCGACTTCTCGAACTCGCTGCTCAAGAACTCAACGTGCTGCTGATTAAACCATGCGAAGAAACGCAAAGGCAAGTGAAACCCAGGGTGAGCAAGCTCGTCAGAAGGACGGCCGTCACTCTAGCGGATATGCTATACCTCTATATGTAACAAGTAAATCACATCGCGGATACAACCGTCAAACGCCCTTCCCAGGAGAAGCACGGCCGAGCGGCGACCAGACCATGCATTTGGCTTTGACATGTAGTAGTATCAGCTCGCAGTCAGTCCTACGGTATTCTTCTCGTCGATTTTTGGGTAAGATACTCCTCGCGTCGTCTTTCGGACTCGTGTCCCACCCGAATAGGGGTTGGGGAGTGTCCTACTTCTGGGTATTCAAAGCGGCATGTCTGACCAACCGATGCCGATTAGGCACCCTGATTCTG
>DATLSK010000119.1:0-17056 GCA_035534155.1 Chloroflexota bacterium
GAATGGATCTCCACCGTAGGCCCAGCCGGCCAGGCAGCGGAACATGAGCGAAAGGCCCCGCGGCAGCCGACCGGTGTTGTTTTCACGCAACCGGAACTCGAACGTGTTCAGCGCCGCGGCGATCACCTCGGGATCGATCCCACGCTCGACAAGCTCGCCGAGCGTCCGCAGGATCAGATCTTCGACCCGGTCGGCATCCGCGGCGGCGATTCCTTTCAAGCCAGTCGAGAAGTACATCTGGCGGACGCTGTCGTCGAGACCGAACGGCACCAGATCCTCGCCGAGACCGGAATCGATCAAGGCCCGGCGCAGCGGCGACGCCAGGGTCCCGATCAAGATGTATTCGAGAATGTCGTGCGATAGCACGTATTCCGGATCAGTCGTCTCTCCGAGCAGCCAGCTCACCGCGACCATCGCCTTTTTCTGGAGGTCGGTCTCCGGCCCCACCCCGTAGGCCCCGGTCACTTTCCGAGGCTGGGAAAACCGAGGCTGCAGCGCGACGACTCCGTCGACCTCACGGCGCTCGTAGCCGCTCAAGTAGGCATCGACGCGACGCAACCGTTCGGTCGGGTCGTCATCGCCGTAGAAAAAGATCAGTGCATTCGAAGGGTGATAATAGGTCTGGTAGGACGTTGTAAAGTGCTCATAAGTGAGATCTGGGATATTCTTCGGATCGCCTCCCGAGCTAAAGTGGTAGGCGTTGTCCGGAAAAAGTGACTTCTCGACTTCTTCGCCCAGCGCCCGCTCCGGCGATGAGTAAGCGCCTTTCATCTCGTTAAAGACGATTCCCTTGTACGTCAACGGCTCGTTTGGATCGTTTAGCTCGTAATGCCAGCCTTCTTGCTGCAAGTGCTCCGGAGTAAGCAGCGGATTGAAGACGGCATCCAAGTAAACATCCATCAGGTTGTAAAAGTCCTGGGCATTGGTGCTCGCGACCGGATAACAGGTCCGGTCGGGATAGGTCAAAGCGTTCAGAAACGTCTTCAGTGAGCCTTTCGCCAGCTCGATGAAAGGTTCCTTGACCGGATATTTCTTCGATCCGCCGAGCACTGAATGCTCGAGAATGTGCATCACACCGGTCGAGTCGCTGACCGGCGTCCGAAAGGTAATGCCGAAGACCTTGTTTTCGTCGTCGTTTTCTAGTGAGAGCAGCTCCGCGCCGGTCTTCAGATGGCGATAAAGTCGCGCTCGGGTATTGAGTTCAGGAATTTCTGCCTCGCGTTGCAGTGCGAAGCCGGCTAGCGTCGTCATCGTGCTCCTCGGTGTTACGTCCTGGGCGCGCCAATGCGCCAGAAATACTCGTCATGTCATGTTGACACGGCAATGAACTGAACGCAAATGAACGGTTAAATTCACGCGATCTGAAGGTCGAAAAAGACGGCTGGCTCGAGGCAGGTGTGAAGTGGACAGTTTAGACGTGTGCTGCAGTCTCGGGGCGGTGTCGGCCCCGTTAGTTATCCTGCACGGCGTTCAGGATGACTCCCTCTCCTCCGCCAGGACCGGGAAGACGGCCACTCGCAGGTTGGTACTGCCGTAGGGGATCAAGGTCACGTCTTCAATCGGCTCAGTCGAGTGAACCGGGCTTTCCGGCAGCTCTCCTGCCGAGTTCTGCTCGAGCTTCCAGCCGGGGACTTGCCGGCCTTTCAGGTGCAACTCGATTGGCGCACCTTCCGGCGAAAAGGGGCGATCACTGACCGGGCGCTCGCACACCGTCAGCGACCGTTCCGGCGCCTCGACGTCGACACGCAGCGCATAGTTCCAGGGTGTCGTCGGTAGGACCTCCCAATCGGCGTGCGGCGGCTCACCCCGAACCTGGCGCCACGCTTCGCCAATCTTCAGGGCGAAGACGAGCGGACCTCGCTCGAGAGAGATCCCCTGGCGATAGCTTCGAACCGCCCGGACCGCCCCGGGCAGGTTCAAGACGAGCGCCTCACCGGGCCGCCAGTCGCGCTCGACGGTCTGGAACGTCCCGGCCGGCAACCGTCGTTCGGTGCCATCGGACAAACGGAGACTTGCCGCGTCGCACCAGCCTGGCACCCTGAGGACGAGCGGGAACCGCACCGGGGCAGCGCAGTGAATCGAAAAACAGACGGTCGAACCGAACGGATACTCGGTATCTTCGACAATGCGAATCGTCTGACCTGACGGCGTTGTCGTCGTAACCTGACTCGGGGCGTAGGCAGACGCGGCGAGACCTCCCGCCGGAGTGGCGAGCCAGAGACTCTGGGCAAATTTAGGCCAACCCTGGTGCAGATTCGCGGTGCAACAACCAAAGTTTGGCTCGAGGCCAAAAATGTTGGAATCGTCGCGGTTATTCGTCCAGTTACGTTTGGCAATCGTGCAAAGAACCTGATTGACCTGTTGATCGTACTGGTGTGCCCACATGTCCGGCGAGAAAGTGGCCGGCAGGGCATTGTAGGCGATCCGCTCCACACGGTCGGCCAGGATCGGGTCGCCAAGGATGGGCACGAGTTGCTCGAGCGAGAAGAGGTACTCGACGACCGCGCAGAGCTCGGTGCCCTGGGACGGATCCAGCCCGGCCAGGTGCTCGTCGCCCGCGAACACGCCGGTGATCTGGCCGTGGAAACGATCGAGGTTCGCGAGCGCGTCGTATACCGCCTGGCGGTCGGCTGATGCACCGGAGACCTGGGACCAGATACCGGGCGCCTTGATCCCCATGGCGTTGTTGACGACGTGGGTAGCGAGGTTGAAGCCGGCACGCACCGGCTCGCGAATCCGAAAGTCGCGGAAATGCGTGGTCCAATCGTAGCCCTGCGTGGCGAGGCGCTGCGCCAGATCGAGCAGCCATCCTTCGCCGGTCCGATTGTAGAGCCAGATGATGCCGATCAAAAAATCTGCCCAGCGAAACTTGGCCCAGCTCGCGAGCGGCTGGCGGTCAAGATCGACCTGAGCGAAGCGGAGGAAACGCAGCAGCGCCGGTACGACGCGCGAGTCCCCGCTGATCTCCTGGAACTGGATCAGCGCCTTCAACATCACCGATACTGGCCAGACGTCGAAAGCGTAGTGGCGAACATCGTGGGGGTCGTGAACCGGGCCAAGCCAACCGTCGTCTCGCTGATTGTCAAGCGTCCAATCGAGCCATTTCTGGGCGCGCACGATCAACATCGGGTCTTCGAGTAAATAGGCGAGGGGCACCAGGCCATCCAGGTAGTAAGGTCCGCGCTCCCAGCTCTCACCGGAGCCGCCCAGCCAGCCGCTATTCGGGCCGAGGTCTGGCCAGAACTCTTCGAGGTGGCCGGTCAGGCCGGTCGCCTGGATCTCAAGCTGGCGCCGCAGCCAGCCACGCGGCTCAATCGCACCGAGCGGCAGGGCAGCGAACGCCAGGGGCGCGAGCGGCGGACGGTTCCAAACTGCCGAGTTTGTGGTCATTGCTGGCACTCTCATCCCCAAAAGAGGGGGGCGCGCTTGCGCAAGCGCGCCCCCCTCGACTTCGACGGTTGGGTTGGGAAAGCGAGGACTAGATCCCGAGTGAAACCGCCTTCACTTCGAGGAACTCGTGAATTCCGACGCTCCCCGCTTCGCGGCCCAGGCCGCTCTCCTTGTAGCCGCCGAATGGAATGTGCGGGCCAGTCGGGAACGGGTCGTTGGCGCCGACGATGCCGTATTCCAAGCCTTCGGCGACGCGGAAGATCCGGCCGACATCTCGGGCGAAGAAGTACGCGGCAAGCCCATACGGGGTATCGTTGGCGAGGGCGATGGCCTGCTCTTCGGTGTCAAAAGGCATCACCGGCAGAACCGGGCCAAAGGTCTCTTCGTACATCACCTTCATCTGGTGAGTCGCGCCAACCAGAACCGTCGGCTCGAAGAAGAAGCCATTCAGATCACCATTCGTCTTCACCGGCTTGCCGCCGGCCGCGACGAGGGCGCCCTTACCGACCGCGTCAGCGACGTGGGACTGGACCTTCTCGAAGCCTTTACCATCGATCAGCGGACCAACCTGGACGCCCGGCTGCAGGCCATTGCCTACTTTCAAGCCGCGGGTGATCTCGGCGATCCTGGTGGTGAATTGATCGGCAACGTTGCGCTGGACGTAAACGCGGTTCGCGCAGATGCACGTTTGACCGGCATTGCGGAAGCGCGACGCCACCGCCGCGACCGCGGCCTTTTCCAAATCGGCGTCGTCGAAGACCAGAAACGGCGCGTGACCGCCCAGCTCGAGCGAGACGCGCTTCACCGAACCGGCCGCGAGGGCGAGCAGACGCTTGCCGACCTCGGTCGAACCGGTGAACGTCAGCTTGCGCACGAGTGGGTTCGTCGCCATCTCGTTGCCCATGCCATTGGAGTCGGTCCCGGTTACCAGATTGACGACGCCGGCCGGGAAGCCGACTTCTTGAAGGATCTTGAAGATCTCAATCGCGGTGACCGGCGTTGCCCGGGCCGGCCGTAGCACCGCGGTGCAGCCCGCGGCCAGGGCGGGTCCGACTTTGCGGGTAACCATGCTAAATGGAAAGTTCCAGGGCGTAATCGCCGCCACGACGCCGATCGGCTGCTTAAACGTCAGCACCCGCCGATCCGGCGCGGCCGATGGCACCACCTCACCGTACACCCGGCGCGCTTCCTCGGCGAACCACTGAAGGAAGCCGGCCCCGACCGTGACTTCGCCACGCGATTCGGCCAAAGGCTTGCCATTCTCCTGAGTCAGCACCGTCGCCAAGTGATCGATTCGCTCGAGCATGAGCGCGGCTGCCTTCGACAGCAACGCAGCACGCTTATCAGCCGGCAGCGCCGCCCAGGCCGGAAAAGCCCGGTGCGCCGCTTCGATCGCCTGGTGGGTGTCGGCTACGCCGCCATCCGCGACGTTCTCCAAAAGGTCGCCCGTGGCCGGATTGCGCACTGCGAACGTCTTTCCGTTCTGGGCATCCTGCCACTCGCCATTGATCAAGATTCCATAGGTCTTCGTCGTCGTCTGCATCGTTCCCTCACGCGGTATCGGGTCCCCGAATTCGCCTCCTATCTTAGCACATCCTTCGCACATCGCCGGGGCGGTACTACTTGCGAGCCACGACTCCGTAGGCGTGAGGATACGGTGAAATCTGAGTAAAGCCTGCTTCTTGAAGGCGCCGCACCACCCCTCCAGTCGTACGGCGACCGGAGGGGCTATCAGGGTCGCCAACGTAGTGAAAGAGACGACCGCCTCGCTTCAAAACGCGATAGAGCTGACGATAGAAGTCGGTCGAATAGAGATGCCCGGCCAAGGAAAATGTCGGCGGATCGTGAATGATCCGGGCGAATGCCCCCTCGTCGAAGTGCTCGATCTCGTCGAACGCGTCGTTGTAGAGTCGCTGAATCTTCGGATTGTCGAATAGCTCCCGCGACCATGGATTCAAGCGGGCGACATCTTGAACGGTGGGATCTAGCTCGATGGTCACGACCTGGTCCGCGGTCTTCGCCGCTTCAATCGCGGTGTACCCCAGGCCGGTGGCCGTATCCAGCACCCGTCCGACAATTGGCGCAATCGCTCGGATCTTCCATCGCGTGTCCGTGATTGGATCGGTGTCCTTGATCCGGTGCATCGGGATACCCGAGATCAGGACGGTCGGCGCCTTCGCGGTCGGCATGAGGCTGTAGAAACGATTGAGCGCTTCTGAATAGGCTTGGATTTTGGTCGCGGCGTTGCTTTCGACCAGAAAACACGCCGTGTCGTTCGCGGCGATGTCCTCAATCGTCGCCCAGGGCAGCCGCTGGCCATCGGGAAAGAGCACCCCGTCGGGGGTGAACTGAACGTCGGTCGTCGAGCGTTCCAGATCTAGCGAGATCGATGCGACCGTTGCGCCGCTCCGCCGGGCGTCGAGCAACGGCTTCATCTGAAAGTGCGAGACAACGATCGGTCGCGGCTCGGTCATTGGGCCTCCGTTCTCGTATCTCGATTATCCCAGATCCGGAGCGAGTCCCGTGGGGAATCAATATAGCTGGGGGGAGCGGTGGACGCCAGCAACGACGAAGCCAAGACCCAACGTCACCCCATAGCCGAACGTCGCGGCGACAAACTGGGTAGTTGGATCAGTTAAGGTAAGCCACGGCCAAAATAGGGCGCCGAGGACGTAGAAGCAGCCCAGCCACAGGGACAGACCATAGGTCGCCCCACCGATGACTAAAGTACCAGGGGTCGCGGCCAGCCCGGGGAAAAGGTGGACGAGACCGGCAAAGACAATTCCGAAAACGCCGGAAGCGACCAGAATGACGAGGCCGCCGAGAATGGCGACGCTGGCGACATTGACCGATGACCTTAGGGCGGTCGGCCCCAGGAGAATACTAGCGAACAAGCGCAAGGGCACCAATACCGGTTCGCCCCGCAGGACCGCTGCCGCTTCTTGAATCAGCAAGTAGACGATTCCCGCGGCAAGGCCAGCGCGCGCACCGATTCGAATCAGAATTCCATCCCAGTGCTGAGCCGTTCGGTCCACCACGCCTCCGTGTCGGCCATCCGTCAGCACGTCCAATGCCAGTCTGTCGATCGAAAGTGAGAACGTCGACACGCCGATCACGACTGCCTGCACCGTCGCCGGGTCATTCTTCGCGCGAACCGTCCCCATCAATCGCCACCGGTCTCGACTATAATTCAGGTATATGGAAGACGTGGCACTACTCTTTCTGAACCAGGTGGGTCTCGCCGACGCGTCCCTCGTTGGCCCCAAGGCGGCGACACTGGGCCAGCTTCTCCAATCAGGAATCGCTGTTCCCAACGGCTTCGTGATTCCCGCCACGGTCTACGACGACTTCGTCGCGGAGAACCACTTAGACGCGACGATTGCCAGCCTCGAGTCGCTCGGGCGCCAGGGGGACGTCGAGGTCGATCGGTCGACCGAGTTTGACCGCGTCCAGCAGGTGTTTCGAAGCGCGATTCTCGCCCCAACGGTTATCCGCGACGTACACGGTGCTTTCGCTCAGTTGGTCGGAGAGACCGGGGCGGTTGTCGTCCGTTCGTCGGCGATCGACGAGGACGGTAGCGAAGCATCGTCGGCGGGCCAACAACTTACCGTGCTCAACGTCCGTCTCTTCGATGACTTCTTGAGAGCACTCCGTCAATGCTGGGCCTCGCTTTTTCGCCTACCCGCCATCCATTACCGGTCGCGATTCGCTCCCGCCGACCGTTTGCCACGGATCGCTGTTCTCGTTCAGTCGCAGATTACCGTTCAGGTCGCCGGCACGCTTTTCACCGTGGACCCGGTCACTGGCGCCGAACGGGTGGTCATCGAGTCCACCTGGGGCCTCGGCGAGGCAATCGCCCAGGGTGAAGTCATCCCCGATCGATTCCTCGTCGATCGCGGTACCCTCGCTCTGCTCGCCCCACCTCGGATCGGTGACAAGCGATGCCAGCGTCTACCGAGCCTACGCAACGGCACGCGACTCGCCACGGTACCGGTCTGGCGCAGACGCCGGCCAACCCTGAACCGCTTCGAGCTGGGAACACTCAGCCACCTGGGTTTGCGAATCGAGCAAATCTTGGGGTCTCCGCAAGACGTCGAATGGGGGCAGGCCGGCGGCGGCTGGTACGTTTTTCAAGCCCGGCCAATTACCACCTCGGTTGCGATCAGTGACCCGGAACAGGTCCCAGGAGTCGAACGCTGGGAGTGGACGAGCGGATTTCTCGACGAACGCCTCACCGAGCCGGTCTCACCGTTGGGCTGGTCAGTACTCCGGAGTGGTTTGGAGAGCGTCGCCTTTCGAGAGCCGCTCCAGATGCTCGGGGTGGATCCCAGCGACCTCGAGCCGATCACACGCTGCTGGAACGGTTTGCCATACGTCAACGTCGCGGTCTTTGAGGCACTCTACAAGATCTTCCCCGATTGGCTTTTGCCGGAAGATGCCCGAAGATTTTTCCCGAACCGAGACGTCACCCGCCGGAAGCTCGCCCGCGAACCGCGCTCGTTGTTGTCGCCCCGGCCTTGGCGCGGCCTCATTCGGGCCGCCATCGCCGATCCGGCCGCGGTTTCACCGTGGCACAACGATCGACTTTGGGACTCGTTCGAGCGTACGTACGTTCACGAGATCGAGAATCTCGCGACTCGTCTCGACACCCTGGAAGGAGACAACCGTTCGATCTTGATGAGTTGCGTCGAGCTAATCGAGCAAGTCGAGCGATTGAACTATCGCTTGTTGCAGATACACCGTTGGAGCCTGACTCACGCCGAGGTGTGGTACTCACTGCTCCGTCGGCTCGCACGCCGCGTCTTCGATTCCGAGGTGGCGACCGCGTACTGCGCCGACGTCGTCGCCGATCTCGATGATTACTCGGTTCAGCTCAACCGCGACCTCGCATCGCTCGACCGGGCACGCGACTCAGAGCATTTCCCAATCGCACAACAAGAGTTTCTGCACACGCACGGGCATCGATCTTTCAGCCTTGACTTGATCCGTCCGAATTTCGCGGCCGATCCGTCCCAGATCCAGGTGCTTTTCGACGCGTCCGAAGCATCGAAACCGGGAGAGGTTTTTCCGCCCGGGCCGACCTGTGCAGCCCCTGACAAAACGAGAGAGCTTTCGCTCGGGGAACGATTTCTTCGCGGCACACTGACGCCGTTGGTCAGCCTGACGCGTCGCTACGCGCGCTTAAGGGAAAATCAGCGCTTCACCTGGCAGCGGGGCATCGCATTGCTCCGCCGAATATACCTGCGAGTCGGGGTCGCCCTCGCCGCCGAGGGATGCCTCAACGCGGCCGGCGACGTCTTTTTCCTTACTGCCGACGAAGTTCGACACGCTGCGATCAACCCCAAGGTGCGCCTGACCGAAACGGCCGCGGCTCGGGCGCAACGCTATGCCGAACAGTGGACCCGATTCGACGCCGCCGGCAAAGACCGTTACCCACGGTTCTTGCGGGGAAACGTACCGCTCATCGACGCCGACGTCGCCGATGTGGCTTCATTGAACGAGCTGCACGGCGAACCGGTCAGTCCCGGTCACGGTCGCGGACCGGCGCGCATCGTCCGCCATCCCAACGAGCTCAATCGTGTCGCGACCGGCGACGTCCTCGTCGTTCATGGGGCCGATCCCGGCTGGACACCGGTTTTTGGGCGATTGGCCGGATTGATTATGGAAACTGGAGGCCAGTTGTCGCACGCCTCGGTCGTGGCCCGAGAATATCATTTGCCAGCCGTCGTCGGCATTAGTCGAGCAACCGAAGTGCTGCATCCGGGAGACCTCGTCGAGGTTGATGGTGCACGCGGTACGGTACGCCGCCTATCCTCGCCTTCCTCCACGGAAATCAACGAAGGCTTAACAATAAATTAACAGCGAAGCGACGGCTTGATTTGCCGTGCCGGACGGCAGTATAATTAGCCTAATCAGGTGGCCGGGACGATTCGAACCGATCCTCCTCTTCTGAATCCCAAACGTACGGAAGGCGCTTTCCCAATCATATCGAGACCCCTGCTGTTGGGATGCGCTGGTATTGTCGTCTTACGTTGTCCGTAAAGCGACGATGCGTCTCTCGCGATTAAGCTAGTGCTTAGACTGTCTACCAACGTGGGTAGGCAAGGGTAGACGATGACGTTGTCAGCGAACATAGACGGAACGGCGTCTTTTCCGGTCCGCTTACGAGCCGACGAATCCGCGGTTCTCCTCGAAATCGCCCAGGCAGCCGGCTCAACCCTCGAGCTCCACGAGGTTCTCGACCGGGTCACCGAAAAAACCGCCATGCTGACCGGCGCCGATCGCTGCAGTTTATGGCTCCTCGATGGCACTCACGACCGTCTGCTCCCCGCGGCATTTTACGGTATCGATCCAAGCTTCGCGGCGCGCTGGAAACGGAAAATCCTGGCGATCAAGGACGAGCGCCTCTCGCAGGAAGCAATCTCCACTGGCCAGCCGGTTGTCGTGCAAGACGCAGCCACTGACCCACGCACCGACAAGGGAGCCGTCGATTTCTTTGGCGATAAGTCGATCCTGGTGGTTCCCCTCGCCAACAAGGGACGCGTGATCGGCACGCTCTTCCTCAACCATATCAGCCGTCCCTATTGGTACTCGCCGCAAGAGATCGCGGTCATTCAAGCGATCGCAAGCCAATCGGCGGTGGCAATTGAGAACGCACAGCTCTACGACGAGAGCCGTCGACAGCGGCTCGAACTCCTGGCCTCATTTCGACGGATCGGCGATGCCCTGGCAGCCGGACTGGACCTCTCGGACACCCTTCGACTTGTCGTCGAGCTAGCAACCGAAATGCTCCGTGCCACGGTTGGCGGATTGATGCTGTGCCGAGAGGATGGTACGATTGGCGAAACCCAGTGGGCGCCAATCGACACCGCGGGCCACTATAAGCTGTCCCAACACATTCTGGACGATCTGGTCAGCGAAGTCATCCGCCTCGACGAGCCACTTTACGTTGCCGATCTCTACGAGCGTTGGCCGGATCTTTTGAGCAAAGGCCCAAGCGCACCGCTCCGGACCTACGTCGGGGTGCCATTGCAAGTGCGCGGCGAGGTCATCGGCATGCTTGGCGTTTTCCACGCGCTACCGAAGCGATTTTCACCGGTCGAGATTGATCTCCTGGCCTCGTTTGGTGCGCAAGCCGCCATCGCCATCGACAATGCTCGCCTCTTCGCACGCCTCCAACGTCAGGTCGAAGAGCTATCCGCCGCGGCGGCGCGGAACGCGGACCTGTACAATCGCCTGCAGTTCGAAAAGCAACGCCTCGACGTTATCTTCCAAAACTCCACCGATGCAATCTATATGGCCGACAGAGCAGCACGGATCGTCGCGTTTAATCCCGCGGCCGAGCAGCTGAGCGGCTGGTCGACCGACGAGGCAATCGGAACCTGTGACAGCGACGTTTTTCCGAACGATCTGGAATGCCTGACATCACTGCATGATGCGACCCGCGCCGTACTCGAGCGTAGTGCTTCGCACGAAACAGTGGTCGAGACAACGATCTTGCCCCGCCGGGGCGGTCGGCGCCACGTCGCCGCGAGCTACGCCTACGTCCCAGCCAGCGAAGGCGAGGGACCGTTTGCGCTAGCCGTTGTCCGCGACGTGAGTCAGCAGAAGGAGGTCGAGCGGCTCAAGTCAGATTTTATCTCGATGGTTAGCCACGAGTTACGGACACCACTGGCGGTGATTAAGGGATACGCGTCAACTCTGCTCAACTCTTCTCTTCACCTCGACGTCGAGCGGCAGACTCGCTTCATTCGTGGTATCAACGATGCATCAGATCGTCTCACTCGCCTCATCGACAACTTGCTCACCGGCTCGCGGTTCGAGTCGGGACGCTTCAAATTGAGCCTTCAAAACGTCGATCTCACTGAAATCGTTCGCAAAGTGGTTCTCAGCTTGCGAAATGGATCGACAGCGAATGTGCTACGCACCAGTCTTCCAGCCGAGACAATGATGCTACGAGCCGACCGCGATCAGATCGAGCACGTGTTGATAAATTTGGTCACCAACGCGATCAAATATTCGGCCGATGGAGGAGAGATTACGATCGGGATACGCTCGGAGACCGGGCCACTAGCGCCAGTCGACCTCAACAAAGAGGATCCCGCTACCCAACGCTGGGCGGTCCTTTGGGTACGGGACCAGGGAATTGGCATTCCGGCGCACCAGGTCAGGTTCATCTTTGACAAGTTCTACCGAGGCGACTCTCCTGCCGTCAAGCGTGTGCCAGGTACGGGGCTCGGCCTCTATATCTGTAAGAGTATCGTCGAGGCGCACGGCGGTTACATTTGGGTCGAGAGTCAGCCTGGCCAAGGGAGCACATTTTACGTCGCACTCCCACAGGAGTAAAAACGAGTGTCGCAGTCAATTCTGGTCATCGATGACGATCCAGACATCTGTGAAATCGTGCGGGTGAACCTCGAAGGTGCGGGTTATACCGTCGGCATTGCCGCCGATGGCGCCGCGGGTCTCGCGGCGGCCCAGACCCTCCAGCCCGACTTGATTATCTTGGACGTGCTCATGCCTGAGCTAGACGGATGGCAGGTCCTCGAAGCCCTGGAAGCGGACCCAACCATGGCCGGCCGGCCGGTGATCATGGTTACCTGCAAGGGAGATGATCAAGACGTGCTGCGTGGGTTGAGTCAGGGCGCAGTTGAATATTTCACGAAGCCATTCTTTCCGGAAAATCTGGTAGCCAGTGTCAAAATATTGCTCGACGTGTTCGACGCGTCGATGCGCGATCACCGTCGTCAACAGCTCATTGCCCGACGACAGCGCGCCATCGGTGCGAACACGACGGCATCGACGCCGTCATGACCCGTATTCTCTGAAGCGGGGGGAAATTGGAGTGAATACTCCGTCCTCCGGTGAAGAGCGCTGAGAACCACATCAACACGACCCGCGTGGGAGGGATAGGATGCTCAAACGAGAGCGAATTCTCGTCGTGGAAGACGATCCCCAGGTCGCAGAAATACTTCAGTGGAACCTTTACGCGGCCGGTTACCTCGTTACGATCGTCCAAGACGGTCTGGCCGCATTACGCGCGTTTGACGAAGAACGACCCAGCTTGGTGACCATCGATCTAAACGTTCCGACCATCTCGGGCTTCCGGTTGCTGAACGTTTTCAAGCACTCGGCGCCAGACGTACCGGTTTTGGTCATCACCGCGTCGGCATTTGAAGAAGTGGAGGACATTGCCCGAGACGGCGCTGACGACTTTGTCACCAAGCCCTTCGATCCATATCAAATCGTACGCAAGGTCGAATACCACCTGCGCCGGTCTCGATCGCCAGCAGGACACACGCCCACCCAATCCCCAATACGGACCAGACGGGCGGTACCAAGCGAGGTCGCTTAGCTTGAGTGATTGCCGGTGAGACAGAAGCCGGGAGCGTAGGGGAGCAGATTTCTCCCTTACGCTCTGCCTTTCTACACGTTCACGTCCTTACGTCTTCACTCTCTGAAAGAACTCCGCGTTCACTGCGATAAACGAGGTCCACTTCTCGGGTACTTTGCTTTCCGGAAAGATCGCATCGACCGGACACGCCGATTCGCAGGCGCTGCAATCGATGCACTCGTCAGGATTGATAAAGAACATCCGGTCAGCTGTCGTCGTGAAAATACAATCGACCGGACAGACGTCAACGCACCGACCGTCTTTCACGTCAAGGCACGGCTCCGTAATCACGAAGGTCATGGCACGCGTCTCCTCCCTCGCAGGCGGTTGCCTGAACTCCTTCCCCAGTATAGGGCATGGTCAGTGAATTTGGCAAGCGCGCACTGGCTGGAAAATTGCGCAGCATTTCGGATCGGGCGTAGAATGCAAGCGTAAGATCACGTCGTGTGGAACGGCTTCATCTGATGTATTGCTCGTCCTGTGGCAGTCCCAACGGCGACTTCGCGGTTCGCTGCCACGCTTGCGGCCAGCTCTTACCGGGCCAACCTCGTGTTCCGCCAGCCACCCAAGCGCCAGCTTCCCTACGTGTCAATAGTGTTCTGGCCGGTACCACGATCGCCATGACGATCTGCCTGATTGGACTGGCCGCGCTGATCACCCAGCGTGGTCTCTGGCCACGACTCTTCTCCCCTCTCCCGAGAACGGCAACGGGAGTGGCCGAGAGTCGTGCCACGGCGACGCTTCGCCAACGAGCGGTTCCGATGCCTACCGTTTCGGTGATTCCTCGGCCAGTTCATCCGACCATGCTCGACCTCGGCCAGGTTGGCAGCAGCGCTTCTTGGCGATTTGTCGTGAATGACGTCAGCTTCGCCCCGGACGAGTCGGCGAACGGCTGGTATCGGGCAGTTATCACCTACACCTTGCTGAACACGAGCGATCGCGCGGCCGCGCTGCCAATCCCTTCGACTGTGCCAAACGAATCAAGCAATCAACGCACTACGACCAAGCAGCCCAGCTTCCTTCCCATGCCAAGTATTCCCGAAGAAGACCCCTCGGTTGCCAACGGATTGCGTCTGTACCTGCTCGATCGCGGCGGGCGTGCCTTCGGTGGCGGCTTCGGCACGAGTGGAGGAGGCTACGAGTTCATCGCCGCGTCGGGCGACGCGATTCGCCTCGGCTATCGCTTTCGTTACCCGGCTAATTCCACGCAACCCTTTGCCGTACGCTTTGAGTTTCCCCCAAAAGCCGGTGCCGCGCGATTTGACGTCAACCTGAATCAGAAGACATCGTCTCCTGCGTCTCTGGTTCCGTCGACAATAACGCCCCGCGCTCCCGAGGGTACTAACGTCAAGATTGGCACTGAGTGGCTGGTCACGTGCGAAGGCGTCGACTTCAGTCCGGCCCAACAATCGGGCGAGCGCCCGGTGACCGTTCATTTAAGGGTGGAAAACCTGACCGACACCGCCCGCCCCGCATTGACTGACAGTGCCGACGCGAGTGGGAGCCTGAGGGACTTTTACTTAACTGACGCCCTTGGCCACCTTGCGTACAGCCACAGCGACAACCTGCCGGGAGTGGTGGTCCCAGCCCACGAGACTCGCAGCGTCCTGGTCCACCTTTACACTTTAGACTTATCGTCGGCCGCTCACCCTTTGTATTTCAGTGCGGTGGTGAATTGGCTGGCTGACCGGGCCGGCCAGTTCGTCCTTCAGGGACCAAACCCCGCCAATTGAACGCACTCTCAGCGCACGATCAGTGACCGGCAAAGAAATCCGCCATTGGCTGGGTCGCCGGATCCCCGGCGTGGCCGAGGTATGGCAATCCCCAGGCGGACTCGATCGTCTTGAGCAGGCTGTAATGGGTATAGCCAATCGGCGACACATAGGCACGCTTGCCGGCGCTGGCGATAACGAGCGCGGGGACGTGGCCGCCACCGGGGACACCGCAGCAGCCCGCGTTCGACGTTCCTTCATCCCAGACGATGAAGAGCACTCCGCCATTCGTCCAGGCTTGAGATCCAAGAATCGTCGGCACAAACGTCGACAGCCACTGGTCGCCCTCGCCAACCGTTCCATTGTGCATATCGTAGCGCAGGTTTGGCGTGATCCAGACAAAATCCGGCAGGTTGTTTGCCTGGAGGTCGGTAGAAAACTGCGTCAACGGGACCGTGCGCGCGCAACGGGCCGGGTTATTCTGAATGTCCGCGAAATACATAAAGGGGTTGTGCCGGCGGACGTAGCCATCGCTCAGAATCAAGGGGATGAGCGGAGGTGCCTGGGAACCATTGAAACACGGGCTGGGCAGCGACTGAAAATAGGCTTTCCAGGTCTTATGAGCGACGTCCAACTGATCGACCAGGTTTGGGGCGTCGACGGTACAGTTAGGGCAGTCGTCGTTGATGCCTTGATTCGAACCCGAAATCAGCGCCAGGTAGTTCGGGAGACTGGGATGCTGCACGCCATAATAGCGGGTCGCCAGTCCATAGGTTTTTGCCAATTGATTGAGGTATGGCGCGGACGGCGATCCGATGATGTCGCCATACTCCTTGTTTTCCATGACGATGATGAAAATGTGGCTGAAGTTCGGAAGAGTCGTCGGGGACGGGAACGCCGCTGGTTCTTTGCTAGGCGTGCCCGGCGTGGCCTCTGCCGTGGAAGCAACCGGAGCGCTGAGCTCTGGCCCTCGACACGACGAGAGTGCAAGTACGGCGGCGACAACCATGATTCTGAGAAAAGACTTACAATACATATTGGTCACGATTACCCATCTTCCGTGCGCCTCCGAGCGCACGTTGATTTAATCATACTGAATCCGGGCGCGACCACGCACGAAAAGCCGGCGCTTTACTCAGGACGGCCGATGGGCTAAAGTGAGGCGGGGTTTGTCTCGACTAGCATTTTTGCACGATCACCTCACGTTCCAGATCGGAAGCACGCACGTTAGAAAAAGGAGCAGCCAGGATGACGGAGACAACGACGCGTCCGACGACCTTGCACACGCGACTGGGAGTACGGCCGATCATCAACGCCGCGGGGACGCTCACCAAGTTTGGGGGCTCGATCATGCCGCGCGAAGTCCGCGAGGCGATGCTCGACGCGGGAAGCACTTTCGTTGATCTGGTTGAGTTACAGCACGCCGTCGGCGCGCGCATCGCGGAGCTGACGCACAATGAAGCGGCCTACGTGTCGTGTGGGGCGGCGGCCGGACTCACCCTGGTCACCGCGGCTCTGATCACCGGCCCGGACGAAGCGAAGGCTGAACGTTTGCCTCTGCCAGACGGCCCGATGTACGATGTGCTGATTCACCGCTCCCAACGTTTTGGCTATGATCATGCGATTCGCATGGTTGGCGTCAACCTCGTCGAGTTTGGCGTGGGAAACGGCGCTCAGGAATGGGAGCTTGAAGCCGCGTATTCCGATCGGACGATTGCCGTCGTCTTCCTCGCCGGTGCTCTCAACGAGCAACGCGCGCTCCCGATCGAGACCGTGATCGCGAGCGCCCATCGACACAACGTGCCGGTGATCGTCGACGCCGCCGCCCAAATTCCGCCGATCGAGAACCTTTGGCGCTATACGCGTGATTTGGGCGCCGACATAGCGATCTTTTCCGGGGGAAAGGCACTGCGTGGCCCCCAGCCGTCGGGACTGGTGCTCGGGCGAAAAGCGATCATTGAGAACATCTACGTCAATGCGAGTCCGAACGCCAACATCGGCCGGCCGATGAAAGTCGGCAAAGAAGAGCTTGGAGGCATCCTCGCCGCGGTCGAATGGTCGCTGCGCCAGGACGAGAAGGCACTTCTCGAACGCTACGAAGCGGTCGTTCAATTCTTCATCGATCGCTTTGACGGGAAGAAGCCCGGGTTGAGTGTCCGCCGCGATTTTCCCAGCGAAGCCGGGCAGCCTCATCCCCGGGCCCTGTTCACTTTCGATGAAAAGGTGCTGGGCCTGGCTACGGATAAAATCGTCCAGGCACTGCAAGACGGCGAGCCGTCGATCGTCGTCGCCAGCCGACGCCGGAGCATGTATCTCAATCCACAGACGTTAGAAGATGGCGAGGAAAAGATCATCGCCCGACGGCTCGCCGAAGTACTAGGAATTGGGTGAATCAGGTATGGCATCGAGTGTCCAGCACGCCGCTCCGCGCATCAAGCTCGCCGGTCGGTTAAACGGCATCGCGCCGTCGATGACCCTCGCGATCAACGCCAAGTCCAAGGCACTCAAAGCCCAGGGCATTGACGTGGCTAATTTCGGCTCCGGCGAGCCCGACTTTGAT
>DATLSK010000120.1:0-10611 GCA_035534155.1 Chloroflexota bacterium
AGAAGGCCATGCCGTCGCTTTGCGCTCCCATACCCGTGCGCTGACGGGTCAGCCATCTATCGAAGAGCATCGCCTGATTATTCTCGACGTCGAGACCACCCCACTCCATCTGGTCCTGGACTCCTGTCACGAGCTGCGTCGCGACTTCAGCCCGCTGCTACTAGCGTTCGGCGGCTGCTTCCCGGCGGCCCGGCGAGCCGAGATACTGGAGGCCGGGGCCGATGCTTACGTTGGCGAACCGACGGACCTGACCGAGCTGCTGGCCCAGATCCACGCGCTGCTCCGCCGCCGCCCATTGAACCCGCTCGACGAGCCGGAAGGGAGCCCGCCGCTCACCGCCGAGCTTCGGCTCGATCTGGTGAACCAGCGGCTCGTCGGTGACCGGAAGCACATCGCTCTGTCGAATCAAGAATTTCGACTGCTCGCGTATCTCGTCCGCCACGCCGGTATCGTCCTGACCCGCGATGCCTTGCTTGACGCCGCCTGGGGGTTCGAGCACGCGGGGTCGCCGCGCGAGGTTGATGTGTATATTCGCTACTTGCGACGCAAGATCGAGCCAGATCCCGCTCGGCCACGCTATCTCCTGAGGACTACTTCAACCGGCGTGGGGGCGTCGCGACCTTTGGCTACCCGACCAGTCGCACCTTTTTATTCCAAGGGTTTCAGGTGCAGTTCTTCCAGCGGCGCATCGTTCAGCTCGCTCAGAATGGGAACCCACGTCTTCTGAATCTGCTCGATTCCGGCTTACTTCCCTACACCAACTTCAACCAGGCCACCTTCCCGGCGGTCGATTCCAATCTGGTCGCCTCGGCTCCGGATCCGACTGACACCGCGGCCGTCCTTGCCTTCGTCCGCGCTCACGCTCCGGACACCTTCGACGGCCTGCCCGTTCACTTTGGCCAGACGTTTTTCAACACGGTCTCGCCGGCGACCGCCTTCCCTAACGGCGGCGACCCGACCTTGCTCCCCGGCTTCGACCTCGAAATGTGGGGCATCCCGACCAGCAGCCCGGAGATTGACCCGCATAACCACAACTTTGTCTACCTGCGCTTCCAGCGGGGGATCATGATGTACGATGCCACCTGCAATTGCACCCAGGGGGTGCTCCTCGCCGATTATCTCAAGAGCGTCCTCACCGGCGCGCATCTTCCACCGGACCTTGCCAGCGAAGCACAAAACAGTCCGTTCTATCACCAGTACGCTCCAGGGCAGCCGACGTGGGTCCGCGACCCGAGCCTGTTGCCGAACACCAACCTGATCAACGCGTTCACGCCGGAATAGGCTCGCTTTGTCGTCTTGCTACGAGCCCGGCTTGCGCACCGCCAGGGCGATCCGGGTGCCACGCGGCACTTTGCGGCCGGGTTCCGGACTCTGGCTCAGCACCGCCCCCGGTGGAGTCGCATCGAAGATAGCCTGGTTGGCAACCTGATCGGCGGTCTGATCGTTCACGTAGGTCGTCATCAGGTCGGATTCCTGGATGATTCGCTGGGCATCGGCTTCCGGCAGGCCAACCAGGCTGGGCACGACGACGACGCTCGGGTCGCCGGGGACGGTAATCGGCGTCGCATGGGCCGGCACCGGTAAAGGCACGGGTGTTGGTACCGGCGTTGGCGACGACAGCGTCACGAGAGCGGTCGGCTCGGGTCCCACGACGGGTCCCACGACCGTCGGCTGGCTCGACACGTCCGGTGTGGGCATTGGCGGCACGTAGGGCCAGACGCCAAACTTCTCGACGCCGACTGTGCTGACCGGAGCCTGGCGGTCGGTCGGGACGACCAGATTCACGTCCGCCGCGTCCGCCCCGAGCTCGAGCACGAGCTGGGCCGGATCGTCCACGGCAGCGCTGTCGGTCGTGGAAGGATCGCCAACCGTGAGATTTGGCAGTCCGAGGTCCTGCTTGAGCTGGTTGACCACTGGATCTACCTGTCCACCGGTCCGATCGATCATCACCGATTGAGACATTGCTGTACCATTGAGAACTGGATCGACCTGGTAGCCGAGCTTGATCAGGCTCGCACTGACCTGATCACCCAGGCCCGGCGACCCACTTCGGTTCACCACCACGACTTTTGTCGAAGCCAAGGCAACGCCAAGGACCGGATCCTTCCAGAGACGCTGGCCAAAGGCGCGAATCTGGGCCCAGGAATGATCGGCGGTATTCGGCGTCAACAGGTAGCTACCATCGGAACCGGTGCCTTCTTCGAGGTAGTTGTTCGCGGTGAGCGCAGTTTGGTAAATCTGAACCTTCTGCCATCCCACGATCAGACTCGCGAGGCTCGTCGCCATGGGAATTGGATAGTCGGTTTGGACGTGTTTCGCCGCGATCGAGAGAACTTGAGGCAGGTGGAGCAGACCACTCGGCTGCATGACTCGGCTCTTGAATGCTTCCATGATCAGGCGTTGGCGACGCGCTCGCGCGAAGTCGGTGCCCTCGCTCGGATTATCCAGAGTTTCCCGGGCCCGGGCGTATTCGATCGCTCGTTCACCGTTCATCTGCTGCGGCCCGGGCGTGAAACGGACGACCGTCCAGCCCGCGTTGATCGACGGATTGTCATTGATCGGATAGCGGGCGCTAAAGCCATCGGGAACGTTGACTTCGACCCCGCCGACCGCGTCGATCATGTCCCGAAATCCTTGAAAGTCTAATCCCGCGTAATAACGCACCGGCACGCCGATCAGGCGCGAAACGGTATCCATGGCCATATTGCCTGCACCATTGTCGCCGGTGTAGCGAGCCAGTCGATTGGGAAAGAGGCTACTATCTTCCGCGAAAGCGTACGCGGTATTCAGCTTGTTGTAGACCGGCGTCTGACCGTCGAACAGGAGTGGTGTCCAGATATCACGGGGCAGCGAGAGCAAGGTCAACGTCTTTTCGGCTGGATCGACGATGACGACCATAATCGAATCAGTCAGATAGGGACCGTCGTGACCGGGCCCCCCGTAGCCGAGTAAGAGCACCGCGAAGCGTGAGCCGTTGCCCAGGGGAACCGGCGTCGCTTGCACGGAGAGGTCGGTCGCGGGAGTCGCTTGCGCCACCGGGGTGGTGGCGGGCGATGTCGAGCCGCCCGGCGAGACCTGACCGGGCGACGGATTCGCGGGATGAGAGTCTTTCACTGGTTGGGTTGAAAGCGACGTCGCGGGCGTCCGCTGAAATGGATGGACCGCGGCATAAAGAGGAATCAGACCAAGCACACCGATCACGAGAACGACCAGCATTGGCACAAACAACCAATCGCTACGGCGGTGTAACGTCGTCCGTCGCCCGCGACGGAACGGCCAGAATGGAATCACCCTTGTCCTGTGCCTCCCCGATCATTTCTTGGAAACGCCGTGGTCGAACCGGCTGGCGACGATGCCGGACGCATGGCCGGTCCATGTATCTACCGATAACAACGCGCACGGCTTCGCTTGAGTTCCCAACCTCGCGCAAACCGATCGACAGTAGGACGAAAAACGGCCCAACTGGTCGTTCGCAATCATTATATCAACTCGAGGCGGGTGGAGGGAAAAATAAACTACCAGAATCCCCTCGGCACGTTCCGGTAAGGATCCAGCTTGGGGAACTTCGCGCGGGTGACGAGCTGCTCGAGGCGAGCCAGAAAAATGGAGATCTCTTTTCGCTCGAGCAATTCGCCGAGCTGGCCGGTGAGCGCACTCAGACGCGCTTTGTCAGCGAGGAAATCTCGCAGGTGGCTCAGTACATCGTTCGGGATTGGGTCTCCGCAAAATTCCCAGACCACCGTCCGTAGCTTGGGATCCACGTTAAAGGTCAGCCCGTGATCGATGCCCCAGAGCTTGCCGTCCTGACCGCGGAGAAAATGGGTGAGCTTACGATCGGCGTTATTGGCGAAGATGTCGAAGAGGACAATCTCCATGAGCTCGCGCTCGTTGGTCTGGTGAAAGCGACGCGCGTCGGCTTTGGGATCCGGATCAACGTAGATCTGGAAGGTACCAACGCCGTGGGGTCCATCGCGAATGACCGTTGTCGGAATGAAGTCCCAGCCCAACGCTTGACTGACCACGTAAGAGGCATATTCGCGTCGGTAGAGGGTACCGTCGGGGAAATCCCACAGGGGAGCTTCACCGCGTCGTGGCTTGTAGATTGCCAGGCGTTGCTCCTCGCCGCGCTGGAGAAGAGTAGCAAAATTGTAATTCGAGCCCCAGGCGATCGGCTCGCAGAGGGCAACGTCACCGTCACGGAGAAATTCCGTGGCTGCCTCCGCGCTCACCAATGGCTCGGCGGTAATCGAAACTTCGATCTCTTCCGACTTGTCGCCGCGTTGTTGGCGAAAACGTCGTCCCATTCAGCTACCCGTTGTCAGACCGTACTTCGCCATGAGCTTCCGAAAATCACGTCCATAGAGCAGCTTGATCCGGATCTCGGGATAGAGTGCGCGCAACTCGCGCATCTTGCGATTCTTCTTCGTCACGAGGCTCTGTTTGAGGGTGGTGAGCTCGATGAAGAGACCTTGATCGATGAGATAGAAATCTGGCTTGAATGATTCAATCAAACGGCCGTCGGCATCCCAACGCAACGGAAACGAGCGAGGCTCGTATTCCCAGCGAATCTGGTAGAAATCGAGAATCGCGGCGAACTCGCGCTCGCTCGCGTGGGCGAACTTGACTGTCGACGCTCGTCCATCGGCTTCGAGGATCGCGCTCGGCTTGGTCTCGGCCATTCCTCGTCGTCCCCACCCTACCAGGCTGCCAGCCAACGAAAGATTGAGTCGCACGACCAGGAAACGTTGTCACGATTATACGTGAGGGCGAGGGGAGATCTCAAGCACTGCGTTCCGGTAAAGTCCGCGCTCTTCGATGTAGCGCACGACCGCATCCGGAACCATGTACCGAATTGGCTGGCCAGCCGCGACTCGCCGGCGGATTTCCGATGCCGCGATATTCAACGCGGGAACGGTCAGATGCCGGATCCGTTCCCCGGCCCCGGGAATGACCGGTTCAAGCCGCTCCGGAGAGAACGCAGGATAGCCCGGGCGATTCACCGCGACCACCTGGCAGAGCTCGATCAGTTGCGATGGGTCCCGCCAGCGTGGTAAATCGCCGAGCGAATCGCCCCCAATGATGAAGAAGAGCTGAGTGTCCGGCCCAAGCTCGACCTGGAGCAACCGTACCGTATCAACGCTATAAGACACCCCGGGGCGATCGACGTCGACTCGTGATACGGCAAAATGATCGTTATCAGCGACGGCCCGCTCCAGCATGGCGATTCGATCGGCGGCGTTGGAAATGACCTTTCCGCCCTTGTGGGGTGGCGCTCCGGCTGGCACGAAAAGCACTTCGTCGAGCCCGAGCTGCGCCCAACAGTTCTCGGCAACAACTAAATGGCCAAAATGGATCGGATCAAACGTCCCGCCGTAGAGCCCGATCTTTCGTCCGCTCACGAGACCCACTCGAGCTCAATCGGACCAAAGCGGACGACGTCGCCGGACCGAACACCGATCTTTTCCAAGGCCGCGGTCACCCCCAGCTTCTTCAGCTCACGCTGCAGGTAGGCAACGCCGGCCTCGTTGGCAAAGTCAGTCATTGACACAATTCGCTCGACCCGTCGCCCGATCACTCGGTAGCCACCGGCCTCGCGCTCGACGACGAATCCCTCGCGGTCGGCCTTGGGGCGCAGAACGACCGGTTCCTCGGCCGTGGGCACGCTGACTGGCTCCGCCGCGGCAACGTCATTCAGCAGACCGAGCAGACGCGCGAGCACGGTAGGTACTCCTTCGCCGGTGCTCGCCGACACCGCGAGCGGCTCGACCCCAATCGCTCGGAAGGCACGCTGAATCTCCGGCCATCGCTCGGCTACCTCCGGCTGGTCCAGCTTATTCACCGCGACCACCTGCGGCTTCGTTGCCAGGGCTTGATCAAACAATGCCAACTCGGCATTCACCGCGCGATAGGCTTGCACCAGATCGGGCAAGCTGCCGTCGATCAGATGGAGGAGTGCCTTGGTACGGGAGATGTGGCGGAGAAACTCGTGGCCGAGGCCAACACCGGTATGGGCTCCTTCGATCAAGCCCGGAATGTCCGCCAAAGTCAGGATCCGCTCATCAACCGCCGCGACGCCAAGATTTGGGGTCAGCGTTGTGAATGGATAGTCGGCGATCTTCGGCGAAGCCCGAGTTGTCGCGCCCAGAAAGGTCGACTTGCCGGCGTTCGGATAACCAATGATGCCAATGTCGGCGATCAATCGCACTTCGAGCTCCAACCAGCACTCTTCCCCGGGCTCGCCTTTCTGGGCCATGCGTGGGGTCCGGTTCGTGGGCGTGGCAAAGTGGACGTTGCCCAGGCCACCCCGCCCACCAAGCGCCACCAGCACGCTCTTGCCCGGCGCGTCCAAATCGGCGATGATCTCGTTTTCGAGGGTTCGAACAATTGTTCCCGGTGGCACCGGAATATTTAGCTCGTCTCCGGCCTTACCATGTCGCTTGCCTCCGCCCCCGTTGCCACCGGGCTCGGCGCGGAAATGGCGACGGTACCGAAAGTCGAGTAAGGTCGTCTTTTCCGGATCGGCAACCACTTTTACCGAGCCGCCGCGGCCGCCGTCGCCGCCGTCGGGACCACCTCGTGGTACGAACTTTTCTCGTCGGAACGAAGCCGATCCATTTCCTCCATCACCGGCTTTGACCCAAATTTTCGCTTCGTCCAAAAACATGGCGCTTTTTGTCCTCGACCTGGCTATCTTCGGCCAATTCTACCACGTGTCCATGTAAGATAAGATCTGAGTCGTCGCCGCCGTAGTGGTAGGGCTGTGGATTGTGGAAAACTGCCACGCGCCGCGACGTGACGGCACGTTCTGCGCCACGTCGTGTGGATCTTGCGCCACCGCGCGGTTTTCACCCTGGGGATCCACGGCTGACATCTGGCGACCCGCCGACCACACCCCGGCGTTACCCACTATTCATCCGCTGAGTTATCCACATTTCCGCTGAGTTATCCACGAAATCCCCGGACTTATCCACATTATTTATGGAAACCCTGTCCGCGCCGTGGCTGAGAAGAGTTATCCACCGGTTGTCCACATGGGGATGTTGAAACATTACGTCTAGTTTAGCTTTTGAACCTGTATGGAATAGTGAATAGTAAGGTAAATTTACACGATAATCGGGTTGCGTGCTCGCGGGTAGTCGCAGACTGGCCAATGTTCAATTGGCCAGTCTGCCTGTCGGTTGGCTTGGCAGTCACTGGCTGGGGAGTGGCTGTGAGAATCGGCGAGGGTGCGGCATCAGGGAGCATTTGTGCCGGCTGTCCAGGTTAAGGCACACCGCGTACCGTGAAATGCTGAGGTGTTGGACCTGTTTTTGTGCCAATGATACAATCGTGAGGTGTAGACTTAGGTTGTCGTGATTGCAAAGGAAGGTCGCCATCGCTCTCACCGTGCGCGCTCTGCTCCGCCGGCCACCCCTCAGCGATGCTGAGGTCGTCGCGGGCGAGGCTGGTTTAGACAATGAGGTAAGCTGGCCCGCCATGCTTCGCGTTCGACCGCCGGCGTTCGAGCCAATGAGTGGCCACGAGCTCGCCGTCGTTTCGACCGAAGCGTTGCGCTTACTCGACGAGTCGCTGACCCTGGGACAGCTACTGGGGCGCTTGGCCGAGCGAGCGGTCGCCGGAGTCGTAGTTATCGGCGGGATTGACGCGGCGGCTATCGAACGGGCCGAGCAGGCAAATTTACCTTTGCTGCACTTGGCGGAGAGCTATCACTTGAGCGACCTGGGGCCATCCCTGAGTCGGGTGATCGCCGAGGAACGGACCCGACTCTACCAGCTTGGCTTGGACGTCCAGCATCAGCTCACCGACGTTTCGATGGAGGGACGAGGATTACGCGGTATTCTCGGCCGGTTGGCGGATCTGAGCGGACGCGAGGTGGTGCTCCAGAATGCGGTCGGCGACGTCATCGCCCGGGCCGTTACGGCCGAGCGGGCGGACAGCGGCGAATCGAAGGGCGTGGTCCCGGCGATTGAGCTCTTGCGCGGTTACGTCGGCGATCGCTTCGATAATCGGACCGAGCCGCCGGTGGTGCGGGTGACGCTCCCCGGTGCCGAGGGCCTCGTGGCGCCCGTCGTCGTGCGCGATCTGCTGGTTGGTTACCTCACAATGCTGGGGAGCGGCGAAAGCATTACCGACGACGACGGGGTGATCCTGGCGCGGGGCAGCGTCGTGTGCGCCCTGGAAATGGCGAAGCAGGAAGCAGTAACCGAGGCGGAGTACCGCTTGCGCGGTGATTTCTTCGAGGACTTGCTCGGAACCGGGGTATCGTCGCCGGAGTCTCTCATCAGCCGCGCCCGACACCTGGGCTACGATCTCCAGCAGCCCTATGCAGTTCTGGCAATTCGCTTCGAGCATTTCGAGCCGGGCGGTAGCCGTTTGGCGGCCGGCGAAGGATTACTGCGTGAAGTGACGAACTTTCTGACTGCACGGCACAATCAAGGTTGGCTGGCGCCGCGCGACGAAGCAGTGGCGCTTTTTCTGGTCGTTGAATCGCCCGGTGACGTCGCAGCGGTGCATCGCTTCGCGGAAGAGCTACGCGATTACATCGCCCAGCGCGCCGGCTTCCCAACCTCGATTGGCGTTGGCAGCCTTCATCCCGGTGTCCTCGGGCTGCGAACCTCCTATCACGAAGCCGAGCAGGCGAGCCGAATCGGCCGGGAATTTTTCGGACCTGGTCAAGTGACGTCGTATGGCGATCTTGGCGTGTATCGCTTGCTCTATGCGTTTCGACGCAGTCGAGAGCTCAGCGAGTTCTGCCGAGAGACGTTGGCACCTCTGGTCGATTACGACCAGAAGAATGGCACGGCCTTGATCGAGACGCTCGACGTCTACTTTCGTTGTGACGCGAGCTTGCGAGTTGCCGCCGATGCCCTCTATCTTCATCGGAACAGCCTTGCCTATCGCCTCCGCCGGATCGCCGAACTGACTCAGCTCGACCTCGACAACCTCGAAGACCGCTTCCGTCTGCAGCTCGCGCTCAAAGCCTACCGCCTGGTTCGAACCGAAGGTGCCGACAATCCGTCGTCGCCCATCGCGAGAGAGAGCTCAGGCCGCTCGCCCCAGTGACCGGATTCTTCCTTGCCGGAGTCGACTCCTCTCGGCTGGGCACGTGGCTTGGATGAACGAATTGCTAGGCGTTGGGCAGAGTGGCCGGATTAGCCGGGGAGGCCGGCCGAACACCTTCGGCTTCAAGGACGCTTTTCAACGCGGCAATCGCGGTTTCGATCATCGAATCGTCGGGCTCGCGGGTCGTGAGCCGCTGGACAGCAAGTCCGGGGGCGATCAGTTTCCGGACGAGTGGGACGTGGTAGTACGTCGCGCCGAGGCGGAGAAGCTCGTAGCCAATGCCGGCGATGACCGGAATCAGAACGACCCGAGAGATCAATAGGACAGGAAGGGCCGGGCGACCAATGACGGTGAAAACGAAAAACGAAATGATCACGACGACCAACAGAAAGGTCGTGCCGCAGCGTGGATGAAGCAAAGTGAAGCGGCGGACGTTGGGAACAGTGAGGTCGACACCGGCTTCGAACGTGTTGACCGCCTTGTGCTCGGCACCGTGGTAGCCGAAAACGCGCTTCACGTCGGGTAGAAAGCTAATCGCGATCACGTAGCCGAGGATGAGGACCAGACGAATGATTGATTCGACGAGATTGCGCATGAATGCCGAGGTCGTCGCGTGATTCACGAGGCCGGAGAGCACCACCGGTAAAAGGAAGAACAGACCGGTCGCGGCGAGGAGTGCGACGGCCATGCTTCCCCAAATTGCCCCTTCGAAGCCAGAGGCGCTTTCGTCGACGGCGGTCTTCTCGGTCTCGCCGCCCATGGCAACGTTGGCTGAAAAGGAAAGGGTACGCATTCCGAGCGCCAGGGTGTCCCAAAGAGCGATCGCCCCACGCACAAAGACCCAGCGTGCCCAGGGGCTGTGGTAGATCGCGCCGTTCAACGCTTCGCGGTGAACGACGATCTGACCGGCCGGATCACGGACCGCGACCGCCATATACCGGGGGCCGCGCATCATGACTCCTTCGATGACTGCTTGACCGCCGTAGAATGGGGTCTTGTTCATTCGCGCTCCGGTTCTGAATCCAACGGGAGCGAGGAAAGCCTACCCATGAGCGGGCTTTCGTCACCCCCGCCGGAAAGACTCTTTACGATGCCGCGGTCGTCTCAGACGTGGTCTCGATCGCGCCTGCCTGGTCCGAGCGACCTGCTCGCGCCATACGCCGCATAAAGCGTTCGACCTGACCGCCGGTGTCGACAATGCGCTGCTGACCGGTGTAGAACGGATGGCACTTGGAGCAAAGCTCGACCTTCACCATGTCTTTGGTGCCAAACGTCTCAAACGAATTACCGCAGCTACACACCACGGTGGTTTTCATCCAATTCGGATGGATATTCTTCTTCATTGTTCGTCTCTAGACCCCGTAGACGCTGATTTGCTTCTTGTCTTTACGGGCATATTCAAACTTCACCGCGCCGTCGATCAACGCGAAGAGCGTATGGTCGCGGCCCAAACCGACGTTGGGACCGGGCAGGAAGCGCGTTCCGCGCTGACGCATCAAGATCATTCCCGGTCGTACCAGCTCGCCGTCGGAGCGCTTGGCTCCGAGG
>DATLSK010000121.1:0-12104 GCA_035534155.1 Chloroflexota bacterium
GCCGAACTCGAACGTCTGCCCGACCTGTCTTGCCCTGCCCGGAGCGCTTCCCGTCATCAACCAGCGGGCCATCGAGTTAACCGCGCTGACCGGTCTCGCGCTGAACTGCTCGATCAGTGAATTCACCCGGTTTGACCGCAAAAACTACTTCTATCCGGACCTGATGAAGGGATACCAGATCTCCCAGTATCAGCATCCAATCGCCCACGACGGCTGGCTCGACGTCGAGCACGCTGGAAAGCTTGAAAGGATCGGCATTCGCCGTGTCCACCTTGAAGAAGATACCGCCAAGCTGTTCCATCGCGTCGATCCGACAACCGGCCGTCCCTACAGCCTGGTCGACGTGAATCGGGGTGGAGTTCCGCTCATCGAGATCGTTAGCGATCCAGATATTCACTCGGCCGAGCAAGCACGGCTTTATCTGGTTGCCTTGCGTACGATCGTCCAATATCTCGGCGTCAGCACCGGCAACATGGAAGAAGGCTCCTTCCGCTGCGATGCCAACATCTCGGTCCGACCGAGCGGCTCGACTGAGCTCGGCACGAAAGTCGAAGTCAAGAACATGAACTCGTTCCGAGCGGTGTTCCGCGCTTTGGAATATGAAGCCGAACGTCAAATCAAGGCAATTGTCGAGGGAGAGCGGCTGATTCAGGAAACCCGGGGGTGGGACGAAAACCGGGGCATCACGGTAGGCCAGCGGTCGAAGGAATCGGCCCACGATTACCGCTATTTCCCAGAACCTGACCTGCCGCCGCTTTCACTCACCCCGAGCTGGGTCGAGTCGATTCGCCAGCAGATGTCGGAGCTTCCGACGGCCCGACGCCAGCGATTCGAAACCGAATACGGATTGTCGCCCTACGACGCCGACCTGCTCACCGCGACGCGCGCTACCGCCGACTACTTTGAAGAAGCCGTAAAACTCTTCCCCCATCCGAAGCAAGTGGCCAACTGGCTGACTGGCGAGCTATTCCGCTTGCTCAATGCAAGCAATCTCGAGATTGGACAAGCGAAGGTCTCACCGTCTGGCGTCGCCGAAGTGCTCAAGGCCGTGGATACCGGGGTGATCAGCGGTCGGGCGGCCAAAGATGTCTTCGAGGAGATGTTCCGAACCGGCGAGTCGGCCAATCGGATCGTCGAAGCGAAAGGCTTGAGCCAGATCAGCGACACCGCCGCGCTGGATCGCCTGGTCGACGAGGCTATCGCGGCCAACCCGAAGAGTATAGCCGACTACCGGGCTGGCAAGCCACAAGCACTTGGCTTCCTCGTCGGCCAGGTCATGAAAGCCTCGCGCGGGAAAGCGAACCCGGGCGTCGTGAACGGGCTACTCAAGGCGAAGCTGGATCAGGAAGGCTAAGCCAGGAAAGTACCAGGTCGTCGCAGCGGCCTAGCAAACCGAGGCTGTTGGTGGTGGCTGAAGGGGATCCCCGCCTTAAAAGGACGGTGCAGAGGACCAGGGCTGAAGCCCTCCCACCCCCTTTGGCCCTGGTCTTACTTCGGTTCCACCTGCAACTTTTGCCAGAGAGCGTCACCCGATTCCGGGTTCGGCAAATGCTCGACAACGTTCCACTGAACGACGGTGATCTCGCGCCCGTCAGTTTCCACGACCGCGTAGGCGCAGTTGTCGAGCAGATAGCTGCGCCAATGACTGGGACGGCCGTCGACCAGGTGAGCGAGATACGAGCTGAGCACCCCGCCGTGGCTAACGACGACGACGTTTTCGTTCGGGTGACGCACGATCAAATCGTCGAACGCCGCGAGGATCCGGTCATAGAACCCTCGACGTTCTTCCCCACCCGGCCAGCCAAAATCCATGTCCTCTTCGTCTTGTGAGCGCGCCCATTCAACCGGAAAGCGTTCGCGAATCTCGGCAATGGTAAGCCCTTCGAAGTGGCCAAAAAACAGCTCCCGCAAGTCGTCGCGGTAGGAGATCGCCAATGCGGCGCGACGCGCTACGTGTTGCGCGGTCTTCGCGGTGCGGGTGAGCGGGCTCGCATACAGCGCGGTCGGTCGAAAGCGCTCGACGACGTGCTCGGCGGTGTGCAGAGCCTGACGTTCGCCGTGCGGAGTCAAATCGGAATCCAGCCAACCGGAGAGCTTTCCAGCGACGTTATCGACCGATTGGCCGTGACGAACCAGAATGAGGCGCATTGACACGATTAGTACCGAAAAGCGCGGGTGAATCGAGAAATGCGCTGGACGAGCCGTTGACCAAACAGGCTGCCGCTTCCAATCGTCAAGCCCACACCGAGGCCAAGCGCACGCACCAGCAGCAGCACCGGGGCCGCGATGGCGGCATCGATTCCGGCTCGTCGGGCACGCCAGGCAAACGGCGCGGTGGTCGTCGCGAACAACGCCAGCAAAACTCCCGAAATTCCCAAAAACTTCGGCCAGCGAATCCCGAGCACGGCCGCTCCGACTGCAAAGCCGGCCAGCGGAATTTGCGCGCGCAATTCGGGCGGCGTATGGCTATCACCCTGCGTCTTATCCGGGTGACGCGCGTAGACGAGCGATCTCCAAAGACCGTACCGAAGCTTACGGGTCGCGTAGCGATGCAGGCTCTCTCCATGATAATGGAAGACATGCGCTTTTGGCGCAAAGACCAGTCGCTGGCCGCTCTTCGACAGACGGTACGAAAGCTCGACGTCTTCGGCCGCCGCCAAACTCACGTCAAATCCGCCGGCCGCGAGGAATGCCGATCGCCGATACGCTGCCGAGTAACCGTCGATGAAGTCAATTGAATCGAAGCGTTCGAGTCGCCGATACTTCTCTTCGTACTCTACCTGGACCAACCGCGGCAACAGATGTTCCTGGTGAGTAAGATAGGCCCCTTTTGCGCCGACCACCATTGGATCCTCGAACGGCACGAGCATTTGCCCGATCCAGTCGAGCGCCGGCACGCAGTCGGCATCGACAAAGAGCAAGATGTCGGACTTCGCGGCTCGCGCTCCCGTATTGCGCGCCGCCGCAACTCCCAGCGGTGGCTGGGGAATGACTCGCACGTTGTGCGATCGGGCAATGCGAACGGTCGCATCGGTCGAACCGTCGTCGACAACGATGATCTCATAAAGCTCGCGTGGCAGTGACTGGCTCAGCACGGAGAGCAAGCACTCACCAATCGTGCGAGCGGCGTTCCGGGCCGGAACGATAACCGAGCACAGCATCTCTGACCTCTTCCCCACCTGACGCAGAACCAAAGGCTACTTGAAGGAGACGCCATTGTCAAGTTCGTTTGGCCGAACCAGATGGGCGTAGCGTCGGTAAATCCCCCACGGTGGAGAAATGCTTTCCATCGACGCGAGCACCCGCCAGGATGGTATGCGACGCTGGCGCTGAATTACGCGTCGCTTTGCCAGCGCTCCCGCCAGGCCAGCGATCCCGGCGAGGCGACCGGTCAAACTTGCGACGCGAATCGGAGTCGTGGCCGGCCGGCGGTCGAACAGGGGAGCGAGGAGTACGGTTGCCGCGTCGTAGATCAGAATGACCGGTAGGTAGAGCGCGATCTCGGGCCACGGATAATTCTTAGCGATCAACCACACCTTGTTACGCCCGAGATGGTAGCGTTTGAACGGTGAGTTTTCGACGGACGTGGCCGAGTGGTGATGGATGACCCGGGCTTTTGGCGCTGAGAGACATCGCCAACCCGCCAGGCGAGCCCGCCAGGCCAGGTCGACATCTTCGAGGTAACAGAAGAAATCCTCATCGAAGGCACCAACGTCATCCAACATGGCACGACGGTAAAGCGCGGCGGCGCCACATGGCCCGAAAACGTCGACTGTTGCCTCGTCCGATTCGTCCAGTTGGCCACCGTACCGGTCCCAGGCAATGCCAACCCGGTCGATCGCGATACCGGTGCTATTGATAATATTCGGCTGGTTCCAGAACAGAAGCTTGGCCGCCACCATTCCCACGTCGGGTTGGTCAGCCGCTACTCGCACGAGCTCTTCCAAGCAAGTAGGCGCCACGACCGTGTCATTGTTCAAGATCGCGACGAATTCGCCCCGCGCGACCGCGATTCCAGCGTTGCTCCCTCCGGCAAACCCTCGATTCGACGGCAAACGAACAAGCTTAACCTCGGGGAAATGCTCACTGAGCCATTCACCGGAACCATCAGTCGAGCCGTTGTCGACGACGATCACTTCGCAGGCTGAATAGGTTTGGTGGCGGAGACTTTCGAGGCACTCGCCGAGCAATTCTCGACCGTTGTAATTGGCAATGACGACTGAGACAAGGCCGATCACGACAGCGTGTCCGGCCAGGCAGGAAGCGACCAGCGGATCACCACGCCGATTGCTACCAGATAAAGGGCAGCGAGGCTGAGATAGGTCCCCGGCCAGCCCCAGGGGCCGGGTTTGCCGGCGGCCAATCGCCCGACAAGCGACGTCAAGAGCTGGTAACCCATCAAGTGATAGGAGACACGAAACGTCAGCTCGGACTCCTGCGGACTCGCGCCGATGTAGGCTCGGCCCTGGGAGAGCGTAGGCTGTGGATCTGCCCAAACCGTGATGCCCTGGCCGGTCGGTGCACTTGGTGCAGCCAGCCAGGCGAAATATGCCTTACCCGCACTGTCCGGAATTGGCTCAAACTGGACAGTCAGGTAACTATTATCAGACAGACCGGCGGGGTTAATCGTCGTTTGCTCCAGCACTCGCTGAGTCGAGGCATCTCTCAGCTCAAACGTCACCGGCGACGTATTTACCCGGGCGTTGGTGCCTACGAGGAAGGAAACCTGCTGTAACCCCGGATAACTCGCCACGAATGATTGACCAACGGTCGTCGTGCCGGCAATCTCGGGCACGACCGGACGGGTAAAGTATGGTTGGACATCCTCCGCGAGCGTGATAGGGCTGCTGAGGAAAATGATAAAGCCGACGACAAAAAGCACGGAAAGAACCAACAACCAGGACCAGCCACTCCGATAGTTCGCACGAACTCGACTACTTGCTTCGCTCATCTACTACCCGATACACGCGCGTCGGCCCACTCACAAACATGACTTGGAACGCCGTTTGCCCGTCGAAATCGGCCGGTGACAGGCGTCCGCCCGCCGCACCGAGAAAGACGTAGCCAACACCGGCCTGGCGCAGCAAGTGCAACCCAGCCGCTGTCCCCCATTGGTCTGGCGGAAAGGCGGCCAATCGGCGCACCAGCTCCCGTTGGGCAGGCGGCATGCGTTCGTCAGTGTAGTTCACCGGCGGTAGGGTAGTTGGACGATTGGCAAGGATCGGAAGCCACCAGCCCGCATCCGAGCCAACCGCGACGGTTCCACCCATCCCCAGAAAAGAGTTTACCAGAAACCGCGCCCCCTTCGGCGTGTTCGCCTGGATCCAGCGAAAGGCCGGACGATCTGCGTCCAGGACCAGCGCCTGGTTGCGGTCGAGAATGCTTAGCTGGTGAGTCGACCCAACGGCGGCCAACCCGACGACGATACCGAGAACGACGGCGTGAAGCCGACTGGCCTCTGGCCGCAGCCTTAGCCATGGACCGCTATCCGGTGCGAGGGGGTGAGTGAGGTGGGAGCGCCGGCTTCCAGGCGGCACGATCCACCGGTGCCAGCTTCTCGCTGGCACTCCCAGTCCTCTCTCCCTCACCCCGCTCAGACGTACGGAAGCAAGATCGTCGGCGAACAGTCCGATAGCGACCGAAACCGGCAAGAACAGTCCGATCTCAACGCTGAAATTATTCACCAAAGCCCCGGAGGGACGGCCCAACAGAGGCAGATTGGCGAAGACGAAACATCCACCGAGCCAAAGCACGAGGATCAGCACGTCGGCCTGGCGCCGCGACAGGCGGAGAGCCAGTCCACTCAGGGCTATGGCGAGCAACGGCCAGGGAACGAAGAATCCGAGGTCGCCAAACGCATTGTATGCTGTCGCCCAGGACACCGGAGGCGCCGCGATCTGTCGAGCGTTGGCCGCGAATGCGAGCAAGCGCGGCAGCCAGGGTCCAGTGAGCAGTAGCGCACCAACGCCAATCGTGCCGACTGCCCCGATTCGCCGCACCAGGCTAGCGTCGTCCCAATCAGCGCCAATCCCGTCGCCCCGACGACAATCCCCGTCCTCCCGTGCCGGGGGGACCACAGCGGGGTCCGTCCCCCGTCGAAGCCACTGCCGCCCGAATGCGACCACCAACCAGGCAACAACGAAGACGCCAAAGATTAGCACCTCGCGATAATGGGTCAACCCCAACCCCGCAACGCTCACCGACAGAAGCAACAACACCGGAAAGGCCGGGCTCACGCCTCCCTCGCGTGGTCGAAAACCCACCATCCACAACGCTACGCTCGACCCAAGCACGAGCAATCCGGCCAATTGTGTATCGCGTCCCCAGTTCACGAAGTAGCTGGGCATCGGGCTGAAAAAAGCAACGACGACGAGGGCGACCACGCTTCCGAAGGCCCCGACGCCAAAAGCGCGGGCGAAGGCAACGCTCGCCAGCGCCACGGCCGCCACGAGTATCTGGGCGGCAACGATGACCGCTTCCGGAGCACTCAGGCCCGCCAGGGTGGCGAGAGCTGCCGCGTACCCGTGGAAGCCAAAGTGGTAGGTAAAGCTCTGAAGATCGGCGTAGGGTTGCCAATTTGTGAACAGTCCGTGGTGATCGAGCAGTAAGCGCACGATCACGGTGTGCTGGTAGGAATCACCCCAGAAGGGAACGTCGACGCGATTCACAATCGCGAGCTCGGTCGCCGTCGCCAAACCGACCAGAACGAACACCCCAATCGCTTCTCGGGCCGCGACAGATCTCGCTCGCCGCAACCCAAGGCTGGCAAATGGGAGGCAGAGGATCAGGAGCAGCAAGACACTCGGCAAGAAGATCGGGATGCCGAAGAGATCTGCCCAGAGGTAAACCAGCGCAATCGCGGCGATGCTCAGGCCAGGTGCAATGGCGATGGTCGAGACAACGTCAAGATCGAGAGCGTGTCCAAGCATGCCAAGCAATGCCAAACCAGGCAAAAACAGGAGAAGAACGGCGAGGGCGACGGCACCGCGGTCGCGTCCCAGTCCCTGACCGAGCTCATTGAACCAATCGAAAACCGAGAGACGACTTAGAGCCACGAAGGTCAGATCGCGACCAGGATCCGCACGACCATCGACGAGAGTAGTTCCCTCGGGGTAAACGTCGGCCGGAGCAGACCAGGCGGTCACACCCTGTCCCGGCCTCGCGCTCGTCGAACTGAGGCGGACGACGTATGCCCGGCCGGCCGAGTTCGCGATGGGTGCGAAGGTGAAGGAGTGGTAGTGGTTGTCGATGATCGTCGACGCCGCCACACTCGAACGTTGAACCATTCCTCGCCCGTCCAAAGGCGAGATCTTGACGTCGAGCTGACCGGGATTCGTTCGCGCATAGGTCGCGAGCAAAAGGTCAAGGCGGTCGAAATTGGGGCGGTGGCTGACGAAAGTCTGGCCGATCCAGCGGCCCGCGACAATTTCGCCCATCGCCGCGCCGGCTTGGGGCTGGCGCACGTCGATAACCTGACGAGCGGCAAAAGCGACGAAAACGATCAGCGCGGCCGCGCTGCCGATTGCGGTCAACCCGATCTGCCTCACGGCGGATCGGTTCACGCGCGTCCCAGCTTCCAACGGACGAAGCGATCGATCTCGTCGCGCAGCATTTCCGGTCCACCCTCGACCAGGGCGCTCACCGCTTTCACCGGCAAATGCCAAACTGGTGTCGGCGTGACGTCCAGATCCCCTGGCGAACGATCTGGTTCGCCAACGAAGCCTTGTCGTCGATCGCTGGCCAACGTTGGGGAGCGAAGGAATTTTGCCAACGGCTCGACGACTCTCTCCCAGGTCAGCGTCTCCCTTACCTCAGCGAACGCCGCCGCACGCCGCGGACGCGCCGACGGGTCGCCAAGCAAATCCCGCAAGGCGTCCGTCACCTCGGCCTCACACTCCGGCGCTACCACCCGTCCGAGGTCGTGGCGCGCGACGACCTCGCTGAGAGTGTCACCATCCGAGCAAAGGATCGGCACGCCAGCCCAGACGTAATCGAGCAGCCGCGTGCGAAACGCGAAATGAGCCTCGAGGTGATCCCGGTGCAGACAGGCGCCGACGTCTGCCGCGAGCAAGCAGCCGGCACGGTCGGCGTAAGGCACCCAATCATTGAAAAAAACATGGCGACCAGTGAGGCCAAGTCGAGCGCTCAGCCGCTCCGCCTCGGCGGCGATTGGCATTGCCTCGACAAGACCGGGATCTCGGTGACTCTTGCCCATGAAGAACAAGCGCAGGTTTGGCACGTCGCCCCGCAGCCGATCGACCGCCCGGATCAAGGTCAGCGGATCTAGCCACTGCCAGATTCCGCCGCCCCAGAGAATAACCCGGTCGTCGGCGCCGATGCCGGGATACACCCCCTTGAGCACCGGCCGAGTCGCGTTTGGTGGCGTCGTCGGTAAACCAAATGGCACGACATCGATCAAGCGGCGGAAGGTCGGATCGTCGGCATAATTGGCCGGGTTCAGCCGTCCATTTGCCGCCAGTAAACCGAGCCAGAAATCGCGCTGACGCTCGCTGGCGCAGAGATAGTAGTCGCCGCAACGGAACTGTTGGTTGAGAATGCGCGTGTAGAGCTCACTCACCTCCTGGCCGCGAGCCAGGGGTAGTGAACGGTAGGTTTCGAGATTTTCCAGCGTAAACGGATCGTAGACGTCCACGATCAATGGTTTGTCGAGAAAACGAAGTACCGGTAGCTCGTGCAGCAAATATCCGAAGGCGATGACGACCTCGGCCGCGTTGATCGACGGCACCAGGCTCTGATCGTGCGACTTTTGATAGCCGACGACCTTGAAGGGCGGCGACTCGGGCAGAGGCTTCAGCATCGGGGTGGCGAGCGTGACGTCGAACTCCGCCGCCAGTGCCTTCGCGATTTCCCAGGCCCGAATCGCCGGTCCGGCCATCTCGCTGCCGACGGCCTCGTGGCTAACGACCAGGACGCGCCGCCGAGTGGGACCACCAAACACGTCATCGAGAGCGAATTGTTCGATCACCCGTCGCTGCACCTCGGCGTAGGCTTTTCCGGGAAAGTTGCGCTCGCGTAGACCGTGCGCAAACTGTCTGAAGAGTTCGGTATCCGAGCGCTGACGGCGCGCCTGAACGAACTGGCGTTTCTCCCGCAATTCCGACTGGGCGCGATAGAAAGCGTCGACCGCGCTCAAGTAGCTGAAAGTGCGCTCCGGGACACGCATCGTTCGCCCGGTCGTTTGACCATTGGCCAGTGCCTTCGGATCTAGCCCGCTCACCAACAACGCCCGTTGCTGTGCCAACACCACCGCGGCAGGCAGGATCCGGTCGAGTGTTGCGTCTTCGTAATTCTTATAGATCGAAAAAAGCGCGTTCCGTTCGTAAAGGAAGAAGCGCTGGGCCTCGGTCATCCGGCGCACCGTGCCGTGCTGACGATGATAGACGATCGCGCGCGGCGCCGTTTCGACGGTATAGCCAAGCAACCAGAGACGCCAACCCAGATCAACGTCCTCGAAAAAGGCGAAGTAGTCCTCGTCAAAGCCCCCGACTTCGAGAAAGACCGAGCGAACGATCGCCATCGCGCCGCCGCAGGCAAATGGCGTGGATCGTGGGGCGGTATAGAGATTTGGGTTGTATTCCAGGCTGTAGTCGACTTGAAAACCGTGGCCGTAGAAGTTGAGACGACCTCCGACGAAGTCGACGTACTTGCCATTCCAGCTCAACATCGTCGACGCGGCGCAGACCACCCGGTCGGCTGGACGAACGCAAACCGTAAGCTCGCTCAACCAGCGACGCTCCGGTCGAGTGTCGTTGTTCAAAAAGGCCACCACGTCGCCGGTGGCCTGTCGTGCCCCAAGGTTGCACGCCGCGGCAAAACCAAGAGCCAGGTTGCTTTGAACTACGCGAACGCGGGGAAAAGACCGCTTGAGAAAGGTAGCGGTCCCATCAGTCGAGCCGTTGTCGACGACGAGGATTTCGAGACGATCGCTGGGATAATCCTGATTCTCGAGCGCGTCGAGGCAGGTCGGAAGATAAGCGCGGCCGTTCGAGGTGGGAACCACCACCGTCACCGACGGTGGTGGCACCGGACCGTTCAACATTCATCAACCGACGATCTTCGAGATCGGGATCTCCAGGATGTCTTCGGCGCCGCTCTTCTTCAGCTCGGGGATGAGCAGATTGATCGTATTTTTTACCGCGACGGTCTCGACCGCGTAAAAGCTTGTGCCAAAAAGATGAGAAACCGTGGGTGCCTTCATCGCCGGCAAGATCTTGATCACGTCCTGTAAGCGCTCTTCCGGCACGTTCATCTTGATCAGAACTTTGCCCCGGGCCGCGAGCACCCCGGCCAGCAAGGTCGTAATCTCCTCGATCGCGCCCCGCTTCGCTGGGTCTGCCCAGGCATCCTGGTTGGCGATCAAGCGGGTCGACGTCTCTACCAAGGTGCCGACGATCTTGAAGCCCGCCCGACGGAGCGACGAACCGGTCTCGGTGAGATCGACGATGACGTCGGCAAGCTCCGGGATCTTCGCCTCGGTCGCGCCATACGACAGCGAGACGGTCACCGGAATATTCAGGCGTTCGAAGAAGCGGGTCGTGATGTTTAAGTACTCACTACTGATTCGCGAGCCCGGTGGAACGTCCTCCGGCCGCTCGATCGGCGAGTCGGCCGGAACGGCCAAAACTACCCGAGCGATCGGCGCCCCGGCGCGATTGAAGCCGAGATCCATGACTTGATGGACGACGCTATCGGTTTCCACCACCCAATCGTGGCCAGTGATGCCGAGATCGAAGTACCCTTTCTGGACGGCCTGGGCAATTTCTTGCGGCCGGAGGATTTTCACCTTGCCAATCCGGGGATCCGGAATGCTGGCGTTGTAATCTCGATCGCTGCTCCGACGAACCGGCAAGTCCGCCTCTTCGAACAGCTTCAGTGTCCCCAATTCCAGACTTCCCTTCGGAAGCACGAGATCAATCATGACGCGATCTCCTGGAAGAAGCAGCTCGGGGCGCCGGTGTGGCAGGTCGGGCCGACCGGATCGGCCTCGATCAAAAGCGTGTCGCCGTCACAGTCGGTCCAGATGCGCTTGACCCGCAATACGTTTCCGGAGGTCTCGCCCTTCGTCCAGAGCACCTTACGCTCGCGGCTCCAGAAGGTAACCATTCCCTTCTGACGAGTCATCGCCCAGGCGTCCTCGTTCATAAAACCAACCATCAACACGTCGCGGTTCTCGTGATGCTGAACGACGACAGGGAGGAGTCCATTCAGCTTAGAAAAATTCAGTGTCACTTCTTCGGCCCGGATCACAGGAACGCTCCTTGAAAAAGCCATCATTCAGCGCGTTCAATCGTACCTATTCGCCATGAAACTTGTCAAGGTCGATTCCCTCGCCACAACGATGGAATGATACAATTGGGCAAGGTCTGAAATGATCCGAACTTTCCTTATCCTGGAGGCACGGTCAGCGATGGTTATGGTTCCTGACGTCATCATTGGCCGGCGACTTACTTTTGAAGATTACTTGGCGTTGCCCGACGACCAGGACTACGAAATCATCGATGGAGCGCTTTACGGGGCACCACGTGCTCGTCCGCGCCACCAAGTAATCGCTAACAACCTGTGCTTCGACCTCACCAATTTCGTCCGCAATTTTGCGGTTGGCGTTGTCATGCCTGATGCTGACTTGATCGTAACGGCAAGCGACACTTATGTATCGCCAGACATTATGTACTTCACCCTCCAGCATTTCGCGGCGATCGATCGGGATGATTTCGTTCGGACGACGCCCGATCTGGTCGTGGAAGTGGTATCTCCGACGAGCAAAGGATACGACCGCGTGACCAAGCGTCGGACTTACGAACGCTTGGGTGTCCGGCATTATTGGGTGTTTGATCCTCAACCAGGGATAGTCGCCGAACACGTCCTCCAAAGCGACGGAGTCTATTCAGAACGTATCTACGGCCCTGGTGGCGAGTTTCGCCCGTCGCTGTTTCCCGATCTACTCATCCAATTAGAGATCATCTTTTCTTAACCTTGAATTCTCTTGTGACGGAGGGCAACAATCATGGCAGATCAAACCATTCGAATTGGCTTCATTGGCGCCGGCGGTATCGCCCGGCAACGGCACCTGCCCGGACTTCAAA
>DATLSK010000122.1:0-7677 GCA_035534155.1 Chloroflexota bacterium
CGCGTCGCGCCAACTTCGCACGACGTCCAGGAGACGGATCAGCGCAAACGCCGCGCAAAGCGCGAGAAGTGGAGTGATCGGCAAGAGGTAACGCATGAACTTCGCGTAGAAGTCGCCAGTAATCGCGAAGTACGGTAGGACGTAAGAGAGTAGAAGAATCTCCCCGGGTCCGGGACGATCGATTGTCCGCCAAAGGAGCAACGCGATTCCCGCCAGCATCGCAACCCCGAGCGGCACGCCTACCCCAAACAAGAGCAGGTTCTGGAGGAAGTAGAGGTAGGCTGGTCGTCCAAAGTACTGCCGCGTGTAGGGCAAGTCAGCGATGCCGCGGACCATGGCTCCCTGGTCTGAAAATCCTTGGACAAAATTATGAAAATCAATAATCGCGTATGGCTCGACGACGACAAATACGATTGCCGCGACGATCAAGGTTCCAACCGCTGAAGGTATCGAGCGAAATACCGCGTTGAGATCTGGCCAATGTAACGCAGGACGACCGTCCTCATCGCGCATGCACTGCCGAATCAGGTGCGCCAACAGGACCGGCGCGAGGATTGGCGCCGCGCTCACCTTTGTCCCGAGGGCCAGGCCAGTGAATACCCCGGCCCAAACCGCCGAGCTCCGCCGACCGGCCCGGGCGTATTCGATCGACGCGAGAATCGCCGCCAACCCGAATGCAGTCAGGATCGTATCAGTCGCGTAAAAATGCGAAAGCTGGATATCGATCACCGAAAAGGTGACCAGCGCGGCCCCGAGGAAAGCAATCCGCTTGCCGAACATTTGACGACCGATTCGATAAATAATGTAGACCGAACCGGTGTCGAATAGCGCTGAAATGGGCCGCCCGATCAATCGGAGATTGCCGAGGTCGGTAAGCTGATCGAGAAAGTGGAAACTGGGGAATAAGTGACCGATCCAAATTAGAATCGCCGCGACGAGACGGAGCAGATAAAACGAGAACGTCCCGTAGGCGAAGCCGTGCGGATCGAGCGTACTCTGCGGACTGAGCAGCAAATTGAAGTTCAAGGGCCAGCTCAGGGACAGCGCGGCCGTCGTCATTAAGATGTAGCGCTCATCCGGGTGGTATAAGTGGCCGTCATCCCAGTTGACCTGGTAGAGACGTAACCCCAATGCCACCAGAAGAAGCCCGACTACCGCCAGTCCTTCGCGATGGCGACGGACGAAGCTCACGACGTCGTTGGGTCGTGCCGCCAATGCGTCCTCCCCTTCAGGTACGCTGAATTCTATCACGGTTGAAAATCGACCGGCAATTTTCCACCCTCGATCGCCGGACCACTCTCGCCCGGTCGGCGCGATATGGTAGCATAGGTGGTGAGATTATACGATAACCGTCCATCGGAACCACGGTATGAACAACGAATTCGACGTCACAACCTACAATAAGGCTCTGGTCGCGGCCTTGCGTTCAACCAATCTCGCCGACTTACGTGCCTTTGCCGAAACCTGGGGCAACAAGCTTGGAAATCGAGGTCTCCGTCAACTCACCCGGGCGGCTGACGACGTTCTCGAACGTCGTCGTTGGCTGATGATCCGGGATCGTCCCGACCTCGCCGACCTGCATCCCGAGGCCGAAGAGTGGCTCGCGAGCCACCCCTCTACGCCGAACGAGTCATGAGCGCTGAAAACCACCGGAATGGAGACGCCAGCCACGAGGCCGATCCGGAGTCAAGCGAGGACGCAAACTACGAGCCCGGCGATACCGTTTCGCGTCCAATGGGAATTGCCTGCATGCTCTTGCTTCTCTTCTTCGCCATTATCTCGTGCGGCTTCGTCGTCTCGGTCTTGAGCTCGCATCACTAGTCAGACACGATCCAGCATGTCAGCAAAAGGTGTCAAAGGCCGAGATTCCACGTGGTCAAAACGTGGAATCTCGGCCTTTCAGTGCCGCGCCTGCGTATTCACGAAATTGCCCCGATCAGACGAACGACGTGCGCCGCCTCGAACGGGGCAGAATCGAAAGGGTCACGTCTTCGCCTCATCAATTTGCCGCAGCACGCGCACCCGATTTCGCTCACGGAGGAAGAGAGGCGACCCACAGGTCGGACACTTCTCCAGTTGTGAAACTTTGTCGAGATATTCGGCAACCGTGCTCACCAGCTCACCGTGGCTCCAGGTCAGGGGAGAGACGCTGAGCGGAGATCCGTCGTACGGATTGACCTGCTCGGCCAGCACCCCGCTCGGCAAAGCGCGCTGGGCAACCCAATTGAGAATATCTCGCGCGGGAGCGAGCTCATCTTTACTGTTCGCGCGGGCGATGTACCAGCGAGCCAGCCAGAGGGTGCAAACGAACCAGGGATTTCCCGGGACGTTCGTCACGTCGTGACTCACCTGCTGATAATAGTCATTTTCATAGCGCGCCATGCCGCCAATCGGCGTCTTGACCCAGAGACGCTCGCGAATGCTCTCCATCGTCTTTACAATACGTGGATCGTTCGCGGAGTACATGCCGGACTGGAAGAGGCCAACCACGCTCGAATCGAGCGTCCAATCGATGTCAAAACCGCCATCGTCACGAGGCACGATCATCCGAACGAAGCGGCCCGCCGACTCCTGCCAAAGATATTTGTCAGTTCCGGCTTTGATCTCTTCGGCCGCCTGCATGAATTGGTCGCGCAGGTCATTCTCGCCGAACGCCTCGGCAAATTTGGCCGCCCCGGAAAGCCCGGCGTAGACGCACCCAACCGTCCAGGATAAAACCCCCCGCCGTTCTTCCCAGAGGTCCCAACTCGGCTGAGGCAGCCCGGTTCGCGGATCACGGTAGGCCGCCAGGAAGCTCGCGGCCCGTACGATCACATCACGATACAACGGCTTGATGAACTCGACCTCGCCGAAGTGTTCAAAGTAGCTCCAGAGCGCCGAAAGGACCAGGCCGGTCTCATCCGCTTGAATCGGCAATTCTCGTCGTCCGTTAGCAAACCAGGGATGCCAGGAACTCGCCAAGCTGCCATCGGGATTGTATTTGTGGAGGAAATACCCCTCGCGCGTCAACAGTCTTTGACAAAATGTCAAAAAATCCCGCGACGAGGCAGAATAGCCGGCCATAATAAGTGCCAACGTGACCAGGGCGCCGTCGCGCGGCCACACGTAGGAATAGGTGTCACGACTGAACTGGGTGATGTCCCAGTCATTCGCCGCCAAAATTCCCCCGTCGATGTCCATTTGAGTTTTGAGGATCAAAAGGCTGCGTAAGTAGAGATCGCTGACCGCTTCTGGGATATCCCCAAAATCGTGTTGTCCGTGGTTGACCCAGAGCCGCCAATAGTGGCCGATGCGATCGAGGAAGCTCGCCACCCCTCGTTCCAAAACCCGCCGGTTGATGTCAGTGACGGTAAGGAAATCCTCGCCAGCGGCAATCCAATAGGAGACCTCACCGTACCCGGATGGAGGCAACGCCAGATGGAGCGCGATGGTCGAATCGACCGATCCCTGGGCAATCGGATTACCGCTCAGGGTTCCATCTTCCGCATCACGCCACGTCCCTTCGAGACCGGGCCGCTCTTTCTGGCCGGTCGCGTACTGATCTACCCCATGATCGTCAGGCGCTCGGCTGCCGTTAATCAGAAACCAGCGCCGATCTTTATAATGAAAGACAACTTTTCGCTGCGGCTCGTAGTACGCGGTGTCGCCAACGTCGTTTTCGTAAATGTGAAAATCGTGGTGGAAGAAGAAACGCACCTCAATCGGTTGTGTGCTTATACTGGTAACGCTCAGCTTTCGTAGGTAGAGATTTTCGTGAAAGTCAACCGCGTCCGAGCTGACGATTGACACCGGCAGGTCCGGGTGGCTGAGTGCAACCCGAGTCACCAGGGTGTCCTTCTCGTAAACCATGTGGCGACGCCAGCCTGGATCATCAATCCAGCGAAATACGCCGTTCACCCATACCCCAAAACGGAACGGATGACCGGCCGAGTGATTCTCCTTTCCAACGTGTGGGAAGTAGAAATCTCGCAAGCGATAGGACGAATCGAAGTTGATCAAGATCGAGCCATTACTCAGTGGAAGGTCGCGCGGCATGTACTTACTCCTGGAGAATCTGGCGTCGGATCCTCAAGACTTCCCCAACACTCCATGCCTGAGCGATGCAGCCATTGGGTTGGTGCGGGGGGTCGCCGTCAAAGATTTCGCAAAGCGATCCCAAACCTGGCAATCGATCATCGTGAATCAGGTCGTCGAGCCAGGAGCGCAGATGATGGATATCGCGAGCGGCCCGCCGACACGCTTCGGCGTATGGACCAAAAAGCCAGGGCCACACCGTACCTTGATGATAAGCGCCATCGCGTCGTCGCTGATCCCCGCCGTAGCGACCGACGTATCCGGGAGACTCGGGTGCCAACGTTCGCAGGCCGTACGGTGTCAGTAGTTCTCGCTCGACGCCGCCCAGTACCGATTCCCAGCGACGTGGATCCAGCGTCGGGTAAATCAGAGCGATCGCAAAGATCTGATTTGGCCGGAGTGAGGCATCGTTGCCGTTATCGCCGTCGACCACGTCGTAAAGGTGCCCCTGTTCCGCGGACCAGAACCGATCGTTGAAGCTAGCATACGCCCAATCCGCGGCCTCCCGATAGTGGCCATACGGACGACCGATTCGCCGGCTCCAACCTTCCATTAATCGCAACGCGTTATACCAAAGGGCATTCACTTCGACCGGTTTACCTTGTCGCGCGGTGACGCACCAATCCCCGACTCGCGCATCCATCCAGGTCAATTGCTCGCCAGGGACGCCGGCCGTCAGCAATCCATCGGCCTGATCGACCACGATGCCGAAGCGCGTACCAATCTGGTGCCAATGGATCATACTTTCCAGCGTGGGATACAATTCAGTCAGCAAGTCGTCGTCACGAGAGACTTCGAGGTAATGCTCCAACGCCTGGAAGTACCAGAGCGTTGCATCGACCGTGTTGTACTCGGGAGCCGCGCTGCCATCGGGAATGCGATTGGGCAGCATCCCATGATCGACAAACCCGGCGTAGCGCCGAAGCAAATCCGCTGCTTCAGACACCCGACCAGTCGACAACAAGACCCCGGGCAAAGCGATAACCGCGTCCCTTCCCCATTCTCCAAACCAGTGATAACCGGCGATAATACCGGTCCGTGGCCCGCCAGCGGCTGCCGACCCATCCGGCGTCTGAACGACAAACTGATCCGCGGCGACGACCAAATCGCGCAAATCGTCGTCAACGCTCAGCCCGATGCGCGTCCAGAGCTTTCGCTGCCTCGCGCGGCGCCGACTCAACGCGTCCCCCAGGTCTGTTGGCAGACGACTCCATTCTTCCGCGCTCATCTGAACGGTCACGCTGGTTCCGGGTGACAACTCAGCGACGAAAACGCCCGGGTTATAAAGGTCTTCGAGGTAGTCCAGACCACGCTCGCGCTCGTGTCGATGGAGATAACGCCAATACCAGACGCCGGTTTGGAAGAACCGAGCGCCGTCGGTCGCGCGAATTCGCAACGGCGTCGCCGACGAAAAAGCCTGAATCGCCAGCCCGGCGTCCTCTTCTCGTACATTGAAGACCCAGTCCGGCATGCCATTGGTTTCGGAGTTGGCATCGCGATACGTTACGAAAAGATTGAGGCGGAGGGTTATCGCCTGCGAACCTTCGGAAAGAGCGTATTGGACGTAGGTCGTATTCTGACCATGCTCCATCCAAATCGTCTTTCGCAATTCTGCTTCGGGCAAGCCAAACAAGAACGTAGGAATGCCGTCCTCGATTCGGCACTCTTCTAGATGAATGTAGCCGTGGGGGTTAATCGTTCCGTCGTGGTATTCGTTCACACCCAGATAGAACGTCCGGTCCTCGACGACGACCTCTTCTTCGAGCCGCGACAGCATCGCTGTACGATTCTTGAGCGGCCCCAGCGCGGCAACCAGCAGACCATGATAGCGCCGAGTGTTCACTCCAGCCACGGTACAAGAGGCGTAGCCACCGATACCGTTCGTGACCAGCCATTCGCGACCGAGCGCGGCATCGAGGTCGCAGCACGTCTCTCGACCAACAACAATCATCTGGTCCCTCGTCCACGGTGGCTCCCGCGGGTCCGGTCATCACCTGGGGCATGAGCCGTGGCACGTGGAATTCCAGCCTGGCCAAGACACGCCCCAGTGATTTCTCTCGCAATTTTACTCTGAACACTCGGAAAAGTCTGTAAAACGCGGTTACCGGCGCGGGCGTCGCTCGGCCCACGCTAACGCCCGAGCTGGCAGAATACGGCGGAGGTTTTCGGTCGTCACGGCCGCGACGTTGTTCAGAGTCGTGCCGCGTAGCTCGGCAACCGCCTCGGCCACCCGTTTGACGTCTGCTGGCTCGGTCGTCCGGCCAGGAAGCGGGTAGCCGTCGGTTTCCAGTAGGAGTCGCTCCAGGGGAATCTGGCTGACGACTTGGCGCAAGGTCGCGTTCTCCGGACGCGTCACCGGCTTGCCAACCGAAATGAGCAAGCCGAGAGAGAGAAATCGACGAGCGTCGGTGTCCGATCCCACAAAGTAGTGCACGATGCCCCCCGATGCGACCCCGTCGCGGGTCAGCACGTCAAGCGCGACTTCCAGGTCGCCGCGCAGGTGAAGGTTCACCGGCAAAGCAAGCCGCCCAGCGAGCGCGAGTTGCTCACGAAACGCGACGACTTGTCGTTCGCGCCCGACCGCGCCGTCGACCGTGTCAATGCCAATTTCGCCAATGCAGCCAACGCTCGGGTCAGCGGCGACGGCTTCCAGGTCGGCAATCTGGTCTTGGCCAAAGGGGTCCGGCACATACATTGGGTGGTAACCGACCGCCGCGACGACTCCCGGACAGCGGTGAGCGATCTCCACGGTACGGCGAGCACTCAGCCCGTCGACGCTGACACTGACTAAAAGTTCCACCCCGGCTTCGCGGGCCCGGGCGACGACCGAATCCGGGTGCCCATACCAATCGAGATGAACGTGGGAGTCAGCAAGCTCAGTCATTTTCCCGGTGAGCCAGACACAACCGCCGGTTTCTGCAGTGTCTCGCGGACGAACACCACGAACATCAAGACCGCCAGTAACCCGATTCCGCAGAGCGAGAAGGCCGCGGCACCGAGGCCAAGGGTGTCAGCGACCGTACCGACCACGATCGGGCCGCTGGTGGTCCCTGCATCGCCGATCAAACGCCAGATTCCCAAGAATTCACCGGGTTCGTTCTTGGGCGCCAGATCGGCCCCCAGCGTCATCATCGACCCGGAGCCCAGGCCGTTACCAAGCCCGAGCATCAACGCGGCTACGAGCAAGGCGAGGTAGCTGTGGGTGAACGGAATCAACGCCATACCCATCGCTTGGATGAAGAACGATGGTATCGCCGCGAAGCGTCGACCCAATCGGTCCATCACTAATCCCGCGGGATAGAAGAGCGACATGTCCACCGCGGACGAGAGGCTCACGATCGTGCCGACCGCGCCAACGTCGAGACCGATTACGTACGCCGCGTAAAGCGGCACGATCAATTGACGACCAGCGCGAATCATCTGGGCAAATATCTGGGCGAGACCAGCCGTCGAGAAGGCATAGTAGTGTTGCCGCATCAGACGCGGCACGGTACGAAAGTGAAAAGGAGGTGGCGTTTTCCCCTGTCGATGCGGAGACTCGCGCACGAAGAGGATCGCCAGGATAGTCGCGATCAAGGCGACGAACGAATAAAGAAAGAAGGG
>DATLSK010000123.1:0-12473 GCA_035534155.1 Chloroflexota bacterium
TCTTCCCAATGTGCTGACCGACGGCACCTACACGTACGTCTACGGGGTGGGCCTCGCCTACGCGGCGGATGCCAACGGGAACCTCCAGGTCTACCACACGGATGGCCTGGGCTCGGTGCGGGCGATCAGCGATAATAACGGCAACGTGATCCAAACCTACCAGACCGACCCATTCGGGGTGCCGACCCAGGTCCAGGGGACGAGCACCCAGCCGTTTCAGTTCACGGGCCAGCGGAAGAATCCTGTTAAACAGAAAGGGAGGTCGCTATGCAGCGACCTCCCTTTCTGTTTAGTGGGCCGACCGTCTGGTAACTAGATCTTCATCGCCTGGATCAGGCCGCGGACGGCGTCGCCCGACTGCTGAAGGGCCTTGCTTTCCTCGGCGTTGAGGTCAAACTCGATGATCTCTTCGACGCCGTTCTGGCCGAGCTTGACCGGCACGCCGACGTACAGGCCGTTCATGCCGTACTGGCCGGTCAGGTAGGCGCAGCAGGGGAGAATGCGCTGCTGGTCGAGGAGAATCGCATTCGCCATCTCGGCGAGCGCGGCGGACGGCGCGTAGTATGCGCTGCCGGTCTTGAGATATTTGACGATCTCTTCGCCGCCCCGGCGGGTGCGCTCGATAATTGCCTCGATCTTGTCCGCCGCGAGCAACGATGTGAGCGGCCGGCCGCCGACGATGGTGTAGCGCGGCAGGGGCACCATCGTGTCGCCGTGGCCGCCGAGGACGTAGGCGTCGACATCCTGGAAGGACACGCCAAGCTCGAGCGCGATGAAGGTCTTGTAACGGGCGGTATCGAGAATCCCGGCCTGACCGATCACCCGGTTGGCGGGGAAGCCGCTGACCTTATAGGCAAGCTGGGTCATCGCGTCGACTGGGTTCGTTAGCATCACGATGACGCACTCGGGCGATTGCCGAACGACGGCTTGCACCACCGTGGTGATCACCTTCTGGTTCACCGCCAGGAGGTCGTCGCGACTCATCCCTGGCTTCCGCGCGATGCCGGAGGTGATAATCACCAGGTCCGAGTTCGCGGTTGGCTCGTAGCCGTTGCCATCCGGGCTCGTGGTCGCGCCGGTCACCTGGGCGTCAAAGCCGACGACCGGAGCCGATTCTTGCAGGTCGAGCGCTTTACCCTCGGCCAGGCCCTCGACGACGTCGGTCAAGATCACGTCGGCGTAGCCAGTCTGAGCGATTCGTTGAGCGGTCGAAGCGCCGGTCTGACCGGCGCCGATGATTGAAACCTTCTTGCGCACGAGGCTGATCTCCTCCACATTTCAAAAAAATGACCGGGCGGTAGATCCGCCCGGTCAGATTATGCATGCATCCGGGTAATAATCGCGTCGGCCATCTGGGACGTGCCAACGGCGGTTGGGTCGTTCGGGAAAGGCTTGAGGTCGTAGGTGACGTTTTTGCCCTCGGCAACGACCTCGGCGATTGCCGTTTCCATGCGGTTGGCGGCGTCGCGCTCGTTCAGGTGTTGCAGCATCATCACCGCCGAGAGCATCAACGCGACCGGGTTGACCTTGTTCAGGCCGGCATACTTCGGGGCGCTGCCGTGGGTGGCTTCGAAAACGGCGATGTCTTTGCCGATGTTGGCGCCCGGAGCCACGCCCAGGCCACCGATCAGCCCGGCGCACAGGTCCGAAATGATGTCGCCATACAGGTTCGGCAAGACCATCACGTCGTACAGCTCCGGCTTTTGCACCAGCTGCATGCACATGTTGTCGACGATTCGATCGTCGAAGGCGATATCCGGATACTCGGCGGCGACCTCGGTGGCGACGGCGAGGAACAATCCGTCGGTAAACTTCATGATGTTCGCCTTGTGGACGGCGGTCACTTTCTTCCGTCCGTTGGCGCGCGCATAGTCAAAAGCAAACCGCACGATCTGCCGCGTCGCGCCGATCGAGATCCCTTTGATCGAGATGCCAGAGTCGGCCGGCATGCGCTTGCCATTCAATCGGGCGATCTCGTCGATCATCTCGCTGGTCTCTGGCTTCCCTTCTTGAAACTCGATCCCCGCGTAGAGATCTTCCGAGTTTTCACGGACGACGATCAGATCGATATCGCTGAAGCGGGTGCGCACGCCCGAGTAGGTCTTGCACGGGCGAAGGCAGGCGTACAGGTCCAGCTCCTGGCGCAACGCGACGTTCACGCTCCGGAAGCCACGACCGACGGGTGTGGTCAGGGGACCCTTGAGTGCGATTTTATTCTTGCGGATCGAGTCAATCACCCGCTCGGGCAAGGGAGTGCCGAATTCGGCAACGACGTCAGCCCCGGCGTTCTCGACTTCCCAGCTGATCTTGACGCCAGTTGCATCGACGACCCGGCGAGTCGCCTCGGCGATCTCCGGCCCTACCCCGTCACCTGGAATCAGGGTCACGGTGTAAGCCACTTTTGTCCTCCTCAAGTGCGGTGTTTGACGAGCCATGGGTACAACCAGACCAGTAAGCAAGTTGCTCAAACGACTGGCAAATCAGTCTCCCACGGAACGCCGTTGAGATTATAGTCCTCGCCTGGACGGCGGTGCAAGCGGCCCTGCCGCGGCAGGGCGGAGGCGTGGCTGAGGCCGTTTGGACCATGAACGCGGGATCAGGTTACGAAAGCTCACGAAAACGTTCTCGTCAGCACCCATTTTCGTTCGTTTCGCGCGGTTCGCGGCGTTCGTGGTCCAAACGTTTACCCCCGAATCTGGCCGCGGTAGTTGTCGAGGGTAAGGCAGAGCGAGCGATCGCGATTTTCGCAGCCGCGTAGAACTAGCTGGAGGGTCAGGCGAACTGCTTCCTGCTTGCTGTTGATCAACGGATCACGCTGCAAGATTGTGTTGCAGTCGTAGCATAGCGTCGAGTCGAACAGGTACTTGAACAGAGTGAACTCTTCGGTCAACGAGTCGGGAATCTCCGACGCCTGCTGGAATTCCTGGTAGAGCGAGCCGTCAGACTGGCCAGCGGCGGCTTCGATCCGGCCGATCGCCTTTCCCTCGGCCGCGTCGTCGACCGCCCGGTACGCGTTGTAGGCGATCTCGCGTCGGCCATCCGGGGTCTGGCCAATCAGAAGCCGCTCCATAAAGCGCTCGACCGGCAAGACTTGCAGAACAACGGAGTCGCTGGGATCGCGCTTCAAGAGGAATACTCTGCTTAGACGGACCGGTTCCATGGGATCGGTGAAGATGCGCGACGAGGGGAGAACCTCGGCGATGTCGAGCATCGCGCGCGCGTTGTCGAACGCGAAAAGCGAGCCAATCAGGAAGCGCAACTTTTCATCGGAGAGAGAACCCAGCCGTGCCTTGACGCCCGGGTTCTGACTTGCCCGTAGCTCGGCCACCAGACTGTCGATCATCGCACCATTTGCTTCGAGAAAGTCGGGCGACGCGACCGGGACGTTTTCCAAATCGGCACGGAGAATGGCATCGGCGGAGACCGGGAAATTCTCGACCAGGTTGCTGCGGAGATAGAAAACCTTCTCCGAGGTGTAGGCGTAGGCTTCGATCGGTTGACCGAGATCAAGCTCGGCCAGGTCGACCATGATTTCCTGGTTCTGCAGGTCGAGACAGCGCGCGGTTCCCTTCGCACCTGGATGATCGGCCAGCCATTGGTGGCAACGGAATCCTTCGACGATCTCACCGGTGGCGCTGTGAATCTGAACCGGCACCAGGCGAGCGCCAGTCTTCGTGGCCTGGGCATAGCGCACGTACACCCAGTCGTCCGAGTGGAAGCGCGTCCCCGGATAGTCGACCAGGCCGTAGCTGCTCGTGCTCTTGCCGGTGCCGGTCGGCGCGATGTAGAGAATGCCGTCATCGCCGCGTTGGACACAGGCGCCGTGAATCGAATGGATGCCGTATTTGGTGGCGAGGATGCGGCCAACCGCACCCAGGACCCAGCTTTTGAGCTGACCGTAATACGAGGTATTGAAGAAAATGATCGTATTCGTTTCGCGGCTGTAGTAGGCAGCCTCTTCCTCGCCCTGGACTCCGCCGAGGGCGTAGACGACTGCCTGGGGGTCTTTGGGGGCCGAGGTTCCGGTGACTCGCTGCCACTCTTCCGGGGCATACCAATTCTGGCGCCAGAACTCCGCGAGGTGCGGACTGTTCGTAATTGCCCGGACCCGAATCCCGTGGATGATCACGTCGTGCATGGTGAGAGGCTCGTGATCTCGGTTGCGGACGATGTGGGCGATCGCCGCGTTGGTCAGCCGCTCACGAAGCCCCGGCGTCGCGTCAACCGTCTTGTTGTGTTGCTTCGTCCGAGAGCGGGTCCGGGTTACGACGTTGGATCTGCCGATCGGCTCACCGAGCCACTCGACGGCATCGGGGGATGGAGCGGGGGGAAAGGAGTACAACGTTTTCTGGGCTATTGCCATAGCGGCATCCTCGCTCGTCAAATGGTAGTTGAGTGCTTGGCGATCTGCGTCGACCGCACAATAGCCACGAACTCATCGGCGCGTAAGCTCGCGCCGCCGACGAGGCCACCATCGATCTCCGTATAGCGCAGGAATTCGGCGACGTTGGCGCTGGTCACGCTTCCGCCGTAGAGAATACGAGTAATCTGGGCAACCGATTCGCCCAAGAGGTCGGACACAACGGCGCGAATGCGTCGAATCACCACCTCGGCATCGGCCCCGGTCGAGGCCCGACCAGTGCCAATTGCCCAGATCGGCTCGTAGGCCATCACCAGTCCGGGGCAGGCCGTCAATCCGGCCAAACCACCGCGCACCTGACGTTCGACAATCGCGTCGGTCTGGCCAGCTTCGCGTTCGGAAAGGGTTTCCCCAACGCACACGATCGGCAAAAGGCGGTGACGAAGACATGCCTGCAGCTTGCGATTGACCGTCTCGTCAGTTTCACCGAAGTATTGCCGTCGCTCACTGTGGCCGATGATGACGTAGCGACAAAGAGGGGTGAGCATCGCCGGCGAGATCTCGCCGGTATAGGCGCCCTTCTCTTCCCAGAAAACGTCCTGGGCGCCGACTTGAATCGGACTGGCTTCCAGCTCGCGATGCACCGCGTCCAGCGACACGAAGGGCGGGCAAACCACCTGCTCAACGCCGGTGATGCGCTCCAGATCGGTTCGCATCGCCTGGACCAGCGCGACCGCGTCGGCGACCGTCGTGTTCATTTTCCAATTGCCAGCGATCAGCGGGAGACGCGCGGAACCGATCATGCCTTGTCCTCCAGCGCGGCCACTCCGGGCAAAACCTTCCCCTCGAGGAACTCGAGGGACGCTCCACCCCCGGTGGAGACGTGCGACATTTGCTCGGCAAGGCCAAGCTGCTCGAGAATCCCGACGAGATCACCGCCGCCGACGATGCTCACGGCCTTCGATTGAGCGAGGGCGCGAGCCACGCCCAGCGTTCCCTCGGCAAATGGAGGAATCTCGGCCACTCCCAGCGGACCATTCCAAATCACCGTCCCGGCCGTTTGGAAGACCTGGGCGAATAGGTCGGCCGTTCGCGGGCCGATGTCGAGGATCATTTTGTCGGTCGGTACCTGGTCGATTGATACCACTTCGGGTAGGGCAGTTGGATCAGGACGGTCGGCGACGACCACGTCGATTGGTAGAGCCAGCTTTGCGCCGGCCTGACTGATGATCTGTTTGGCGACCGGCACCCGATCTTCTTCGACAAGTGATCGGCCAATCTCCAGGCCCTGGGCTTTCAAGAAGGTGTTCGCCATCCCGCCGCCGACGAGGAGTCGATCGACTCGCGGCAAAAGGTGATTCAGGACGTCGATCTTCGACGAGATTTTTGCTCCGCCAACCACCGCGACGAGTGGACGCTTCGGAGATTCCAGGGCATTGCCCAGGGCACGCAGCTCTTTTTCCATCAAAAACCCGCTCACCGACGGGAGGAACTTGGTGATTCCCTCGGTCGACGCGTGGGCTCGGTGAGCGGTGCCAAAAGCATCGTTGACGTAAAGATCGGCCAGCTTCGCTAACTGTTCGGCGAATCCCGGATCGTTCTTCTCTTCTCCCGGGTAAAACCGCAGGTTTTCCAACAGCGCAACCTGGCCGGGGGCGAGGCGCTGAGCAGCGGCCTCGGCGACCGAGCTGACTGCTTCGGGAACGAATTCGACTGGCTGACCGAGAAGGGTTTGTAGCCGCTCGGCGATTGGGCCCAGGCTGTAGGCCGGCTGAGGTTTGCCCCCGGGGCGTCCAAAGTGTGACGCCAGGATGACCCTGGCGCCGTGTTGGATCAGGTATTGAATCGTGGGAAGCGCTTCGCGAATACGTCGGTCGTCGAGGATGTGGCCATTCTGGTCAATTGGTACGTTGAAGTCGACGCGCACGAAGACCCGTCGACCATCGACCGGAACGTCGGCTACCGTTTTCTTCGCATAATCAACCGTCATCTCAGATTCCGCTATTCGCTACGAGCGCGGTGAGATCGGACACGCGGCAGCTGTAACCCCATTCATTGTCATACCAGCTCATGACCTTGACCATATTACTGCCAATTGCCATGGTCAGCTCGGAATCGACAATGGAGCTCGCGGTGTTGCCCTTGAAGTCTGACGAGACCAGCGGCTCGTCGCAGATTTCGAGAATCCCGCGCAAAGGTCCTTCCGCGGCGGTACGCAGCGCGTCGTTGACGCTGCTGACACTGACCGTTTTCTCGGTCGTCACCACGAAATCGATGATCGACACGGTCGAGGTCGGGACGCGCAACGACACGCCGTGGAAGCGACCCTTGAGCTCGGGCAGAACCAGGGCCACCGCCCGCGCCGCACCGGTCGAGGTTGGGATAACGTTTACCGCACCGGCGCGAGCCCGTCGCAGATCCGGGTGAACTTGATCGAGAATCTTTTGGTCGTTGGTATACGAATGGACCGTGGTCATCAAACCGCTGACGATCCCAAACGATTCGTGAAGAACCTTGGCGACCGGAGCGAGCGCGTTGGTCGTGCAGGACGCGTTCGACAGAACGTGGTGGCGCTCCGGATCGTACATGCGCTCGTTAACGCCGAGGACGATCGTTAAATCTTCACCGGTGGCCGGCGCGGAGATGATCACCTTTTTCGCACCGCCCCGCAAATGTGCCGAAGCTCTCGCGGCGTCGGTGAAGACCCCACTCGACTCGATCACAATGTCGGCGCCCAGATCACCCCAGGGGATCGCGGCCGGATCGCGGTGAGCCATGACTTTCACCGCGTTGCCATTTACGTGCAGCGTATTATCGGCGAAATGAATGTCGCCGGGGAATTTTCCATAATTGGTATCGTAGGCCAGCAAGTGCGCGCTGGTCTTTGGATCGGCCAGGTCGTTGACGCCCACGACCTCGAGAGTGTCAGAATGGCGGTCGAGAATTGCTTTCAGGGATTGGCGACCGATGCGCCCAAACCCGTTAATGCCTACGCGAACTTTGTTGCTAATTTTATGTGCCTCCTCTGGGTAACCAGTCGATTGTCGGTACTACAATACGACAGGACACGACCTCGCGGCCATAATTATACCACGCGAACGAACATGCCCCCTCCAATCGACCGGTCGTTTGCTAGGCAGACGAGGGTGACCGGTCGATTGGAAAGAGGACTTACCGTCGCAAATTGAAGAATGTGCCCAGACCGGGATAGGAAGCCACGGATCCAAGGGATTCTTCAATGCGGAGCAACTCGTTATACTTGGCGATTCGCTCACCGCGGGAAGGCGCGCCGGTTTTGATCTGACCCGCGTTGGTCGCGACCGCCAAATGCGAGATCGTGGTATCGTCGGTTTCGCCCGAGCGGTGCGAGACGACGGCAGCCCACCCGGCGCGGTTGGTCATTTGCATCGAAGCAAGCGTCTCGCTGAGCGAGCCAATCTGATTGAGCTTGATCAGGACGGAGTTGGCGACGTTTTCGCGGATGCCCTTCTCGATCCGCTGGACGTTCGTCACGAAGAGGTCATCGCCGACAAGCTGGACCCGATCGCCCAGACGGCGGTGCAGCAGGGACCAGCCCTGCCAATCGTCTTCGGCCAGGCCATCTTCGATCGAAAGGATCGGGTACTGACTCGTCCAGCGCTCGTACAGGTCGACCATTTCTGACGAGGTGAGCGACTTTCCCTCGCGCGCCAGGACGTATTTGCCGTCGCTGTACAACTCGGTCGCCGCGGCGTCGATGCCCAGGTAAACGTCGGTGCCCGGGCGGTAGCCGGCGCGTTCGATTGCCTGGGTCAGAAACTCGACGGCCTTTTCGTTCGACGGTAAGGACGGAGCATACCCACCCTCGTCGCCAACGGTTGTCGCGAGGCCTTGATCGTGAAGCAGCTTGCCAAGGGCCTGGAAAACCTCGGCGCCGACGCGCAGCGCTTCGCGAAACGAAGGGGCTCCGACCGGCAAAATCATGAACTCTTGAAAGTCGGTTGAATCAGCAGCGTGTCTCCCACCGTTCAAAACGTTCATCATCGGGACCGGCAGGACGTGGCTATTCACCCCGCCGATATACCGGTAGAGCGGCAAGCCGAGGTAGTTCGCGGCGGCGTGGCACACCCCGAGTGACACTCCGAGAATCGCGTTCGCTCCGAGACGCGCTTTATTCGGTGTGTTGTCGAGCTCAAGCATGCGCTGATCGATGGCTTCTTGGGCGAGCACCGAGCTGCCGACTAATGCCGGACCGATGACGTCGTTCACGTTGCTGATCGCGGTAAGAACACCTTTGCCACCGTAGCGCGGGGCGTTGCGATCGCGCAGCTCCAGCGCTTCGTGGGCGCCAGTCGACGCGCCAGACGGCACGGCGGCACGGCCAATCGTGCCGTCTTCGAGGGTAACTTCGACTTCAATCGTTGGATTACCGCGGGAATCAAGGATCTCGCGGGCGTGGACGTGTTCTATCGGAATCTTGAGCACCAATCATGTCCTCAATAAGCACCGGGTTATTCCGGTGGTGAATCGTGAGCCTGGTCCAGGTGGGGCACTGACCAAGCTTCAGTCGGCACGCGTTCCTCTCCCCGGACTGGCTAGATCCGCGGACCGCTACCAGAGAGTGAGAAAAGGGACGGAGCCCCGATCACGCGGTGTTTCTCGATTTGTTCTCGATAAATTATACGGATTGTCGGCCCCGCGCGTCCACTGCCAGGGCGCTCGAATTCTCCGGATATCGCCGTAGCCGGGCGAGGGCGGGCTCACGAACCATCGCGTCGGCGTCTAGTTTGTCGACAGGTTGTGCACAAACTGCTCAACGAGCTGTCGTCCGAAACCGACGAGATATGGATCAAGCTGAGCGTACGCGGGATGCGCCGAGGCCGCGGCAAAGCCAGTCAACGACGAGCTGAGGGTACCACGGAGACCGAGTCCGGGGCTCGGGGCTAGACTGGGTGTCGTCGTCGGATAGATTGGCAGCATCTGGGTATCGGCCAGTAAAGCGATCCGCACGTGTTGGACCTGATTGTCGACGAGCAGCGGCATGAACCAGTAGAGGGTATCCTCGTTCAGGCTGCCGTCGCGTGACTCGATGAGCTGAGCGTTGACTCCGTGACCTAGATCGGCCGTGGTCACGCCGACGATTGATTCTCCGTGAAAGAGGTCGCAGTTGAGAGGACTGTAGCTGTCGAGGAGGCTCCGGTTCGGAGTCGCGACGAGCTGTACCACGACCGACGCCGGTTGAGCTTCGTAGGCGAACACGTGGGCGACCGAACCAACTCCAAAGAGGTCTTGCCAATCGATCGGGTTTACGTCGGTACGTGTCCAGCCCGGCAGATCCGGGAGGACCGCCTGGACGGTGGCGACCGGCACGGCTGGACGCGACTCGGCGTTGAGGCCGGAGAATGATCGCAGGCCGATTTGACCAGTTGCCAGGATCGCGACCGCGACGACCGCGAGAGCGTAGCTCACAAGAGAGGTGTGGGACGGCGCCGCGACCGAGATGCTGCCTGGTGGGGTCGGCGCGTGGGTTTGGATCTCGAAGGAGGATGTCATCAAGAGCATCCCAACGAACGCGAGGACAAATAAGATCGTCCCGAGGAGCGGGTGAACGGTGCTAATCGTAAACGACTCGCCGTAGCGCGACGCGAGAACCAGGAGGATCGCGATGCGCACCAGATTACTGAGCCAGGCGACGATTGCGCCAGTTAGCAACCAGCTCAGCTTGGCGGTGAAGGAACCTTTCCAGGTAATGAGCAGAGGCATGCCGATGAGAACAAAGCCGAGGAGCGCATCCTCACCGGAGCAGACGCTGCTGATGATAATGCTCGCTGCGTTGGAACCGGTGGTGACAAAGCGGTACGGATCGTCCGGGGCGATGGTGAAGGGTAAGGAGAATGCTTCGACGACGAAGGCGCCGAAGCCCGCGCTCAAGGTGGTCAAGAATGGTCCCGCGAATTGCTGGAAGAGAGTCAAGGGATAGGTCCAAATCAGGGCCAGGTAGACGAGGGCTGGCCAGAGAGTCGAAACGCTGCCAACTCCCCAGAAAAGGATGACCAGGGCGGTTGCAACGAGGGGAATGGCAAGCAAGTCGAGGCGTGCGAGCCAGTAATACCAGGATAGCTGCAAAGGAAGAACGAAAATCACGTAAAACGAGAGGACGAGTAATCCACCACCGATCAGGACATCGAGGAAAGGGTCGCTACTGTCTCGATCGAGGCGAAGTCCCCGACCGCGGTGGATCAAAAGGTATCCGGCGAGGAATGGCACGACGACGACAAATGCGAGTGGGGTGTTGCTCACCGCCAGATCGCTGAGGGTTGAAAGTGAATACCAGAAGGCGAGCGGCGTGGCGATCAGGATGAAAGCCAGCGTCGGACGCTGGCGAAGGTAGGAAACGGGACGGGCTACCGTGATCATGGGCCGAGGTAAGCCAAACTACGACCGACGTCGATAGAGCCGATAGGCGCCGTAGCCAGCCAGCGCGACCGCCGGATAGATTAGCGCAAAAGGAACTTCCGGGGCGTCATCGCCCTTGTGCTTCTGTTGATTTTCGTCGGCAAATACCGCGATCGCGGTTAGAGTAAAAATCAGCATCGCCAGAAACAGCGACAACATGACCTGTCTCACGTCCCGTCCTCCACCCCAGCCTCAGGTCGGATAGGTACGCCACGGTCTACAAAGCCAAGTTTATCATTCGGGAGATCACGCGGCAAGCGTCTTAGCTGGCCAGAATGACGTACAGATCGTCGACGTTGGTGTTCGTTGGACCGGTCACGATCAAATCTCCCAGCTTTTGAAAGAAGCCATAGCTATCGTTATCGGCTAATGCCTTGTTGGGATCCAGGCCGATTGCCCGAGCCCTTTTAACCGTCGTCCCGTCGACAATTGCTCCCGCGGCGTCGGTCGGTCCGTCGGTGCCATCGGTCGCAAAGGCGATGATCGTGACGTTGTCGAGTCCGTCGATCTGAATCGCGGCCGCGAGAGCAAATTCCTGATTCCGTCCGCCACGTCCGTGGCCTTTGACCGTGACCGTGGTTTCACCGCCGGCAACAATCGCGGCGGGGCGAGAAATCGGGTGATCCGAGCGGCTAAGCTCGTGGCCAATGCTCGCGAAAACCTGGGCAACCACCCGCGCTTCACCCTGGATGAACGTCGAAAGGAGGAGGGTGTTTAGCCCATCCCGAGTCGCCTGAGCGACGGCCGCTTGGACCGCTCGACCGTTGCTGGCGATCACGACGTTCTGTGTCCGGTCGAAGATGGGATCACCCGGTTTCGGCGTATCCGGAATTCGGAGCGCCAGCCCAGCCTCGAACCGTTGGCGAATCGTCGGTGAGAGGTCATCAATCAGTCCATAGTCGTCGAGTACGCGCCAGGCGTCGGCGAAAGTTGTCGTATCGGGCACGGTTGGGCCCGAAGCGATCACGTCGAGTGGGTCGCCGAGCACATCCGAGAGAATCAGGCCAATCACCGTCGCCGGCGCGGCCTCTCGGACCAGTCCTCCCCCCTTGATCTGGGTGAGATGCTTGCGCACCGTGTTGACTTCGTTGATCGTTGCTCCCGAACGGAGTAGCGCGTTCGTGAGGCGGCGTTCGTCGGTGAGCGGGATGCCGGGGGCCGGAGCGACCAGCAAGGCCGAGCCCCCTCCCGAGATCAGGCAGATCACCAGGTCATCCGAACCGGCTTGGCGGAGGAGATCAAGCATTTGCCCGGTCGCGCGCATGCCCCGTTCGTCCGGGATTGGATGACCGGCCTGCTCAACGCGAATTCGTTGGGTTGGCGCACTATAACCATACTTGACGTTTACGATCCCAGCCGTGATCCGGTCGCCGAGTATCCCCTCGAGCGCCTGGGCCATGGGAGCCGCGGCTTTGCCGCCGCCAACGACGTAGATGTGCCGATAGGTTGTGAGGTCATAGGTTCGGCCGTCAACGTCCAGGCGGGCATCGCTGAGCCGGAAGTGAGTGCGTACCGCCTCGGCCGGTTCGACCGCGGTCAAAGCCGCCTGCACCAGATTGAGTCCGATTGCTTTACGCCAATCCCGACTATTGTCGGTGACGGATTGATCGTAGACCACCGCGCCGCCGCCCTCGCATCCCTTCCTGAAAATACGGAGTCAGCATAGCACGAATAGGAA
>DATLSK010000124.1:0-2880 GCA_035534155.1 Chloroflexota bacterium
ATATAACGCGATGTGCGGCTTCTTCGTGCGGGTGACCACCGACGTGGCGAACCGGCGGTTTTCCAAGCTGCAGGAGATCGACCGCGCGATTTACACCTGGTTCGATCAGGTTAGCGCCCACAACGAGCAGCTAAGCGCCAGCCCACACACCCCGGTGCTCAAGCAATTGCTCGTCGATTCCGACGAGGAACACGTTGCGCTGATCGAGAAAACCAAGAAAAAGCCGGGGGTGCTGCCGTTCGACACGTCCACCCTGGACCAGGAAGAGGTGCGTCAGCTGACTGCGCTCTGGCGCTCGCTGGTGAGCGGCGAGGGAAAGATCCAGTTGATCGGGGATAAATCCTATCGCAAGCGCATGCTGTCGGACCTGGCGAAGATTCTGAATACCACGACCGGGCGGAAGCTGCTCACCTTCCTGAATACCGAGTCGGAATCGGAGCAAGATACCGGGACTCGCAACCTGCTCACCAACATTTACATCGGTCAGCGGACCGGCCAGTTGCCGACTAGCGTGACGAGCCAGTTGCCGACTCAACTGCAGGACTCCGGGGTCTCGCGTTCCCAGCCGTTGGACGATAGCAAGGCCTATATGCAGGATCCGGTCAACCTCAACGGCGCCGGCCGTCCGCAAGGGTTCTACGGTGCCCTGACCCGCCGCGGCTTTCAAACCGCGGTGCTCAACGAGAAGAAGGGCGTGGTGTATCAGGGAAAGAAATATGAGTTCGGAGAGGGCACCGGCGCTTTCGTTCACGTCGACACCAACGGGGGTCCAAGCTCGCTGACCGGCTCCCCCGGTCAGGATAGCGAGATCATCAGTCCACGTTTCATCACCCTGGCCCACGAATTGGGCCACTCGGCGAATCAGCGGGCGGGCGCGGGTACCGCCGGCGCGATGGGACGCTACGACGACCTCTTTACCATGTCCGGGAACGCGACCGACGTCGCGAAAACGGACTGGGACGACCCCGAAGAGATGCTGAACATCCTCAACGTAGAGAACGCGGTTCGGTCGGAAAGCGGGCTCGTCGACCGGACGAGCCACAAAACCCCCGAAGGGCTGAAGCGGTCCCGGCGCATCCTGAGCATCCGTCAGCAGGTCACCGCCCAATTCGGCGTTGCCGACAGGCCGGATTCCTTTCGCTGTTTCGACCGTGCCAGCCAGGGTCTCTGGTTTACCGCGACCGGCGACGCTTTCGGGCGCGAGCTGGTGCGGGTGCGGAACAGTCTGGAGAACGACGGGCACTGGAACACCGTCCGGGGTCTACTCCAAAACTTCCTGGGAATGAACGCCGGGAATGAGAAGTCCGCCTTCGCCCAGGCCGCGTTCGGCGAGATGAACCGCCTCGTCGGCCTCAAAGGCGGCCGCGATGCATTGAAGCCGACCGACCAGGGGAAGTTCGACACGGTGACGATCGACGTGAACAACAACCTGGGGGGAATTGTTGGGAATACCGCGAACTATCTCCTGTTGTTAAACCAGATATTTGGCGTCCAGGGGGCTGCTGGCGGGCGTGTAGACTTTCTGGGAAACGGCAGTCCGATCTTGAATTGGAATTAGGGTCGGTCACTAGAGCGTTCGAGCGGCCCATGGGCGGCACGATTTTTGCCGACTGCCCGGGTGGTTTATTTTCGTTATCGTCTGCGAGGTGGCAGTATGCGACGCGCTCGAACGATTATTGGCTTACCGGTGATTAGTCTCGCGGAAGGAGTTCGCGTCGGAGAAGTCAAAGACGTCGTATTCGATCCGGATGGACGGAAGATCGCCGCGTTGGTCATTACCGAGGCAAGCTGGCGACAGGACGCCGAGATCATTCCGATGGACAAAGTCCGCAGCTTCGGCCGCGATGCGGTGACGATCCACGCCCTCGATGGTCTCATTGGCGCCCGCACCGACCGCGACCTGAACCGTCTCTTTGCCTCGGACGTCAAGCTCGATGGCTTGCTGGTCATGACCGAGGGTGGAAATTATCTGGGCATTCTCGAAGAGATTATCGTCGGACTGCACGGCGAGATGATCGCCTATGAAATCTCGACCAGCTTCGCCGAGGACGTCCAGCAAGGCAAGAGTCTGATCCCGGCCGACGAGGCAGTGACGGTTGGCCGCGACGTCGCCTCTTTTCCGGATGGCATCGAAAGGCTGATCACCCACGAGCTTGCCGACCTGGTCGAGCCGATCAACCCGCCAGTCGTCGAAGCACCGGCGCCGGCCATGCCGATCCTGGCGGCGAGTCCAGTCAACGGAACGACCGCCCGCTAATTGTGGATAGGATCAGCCGATGGTAAGATTATCGCAGCATCCGCCGGTTGAAGAGGGGAGGATACTGTGGGTATCTTGAATCGGATCACCACGATTTCAAAGGCGAATATCAACGCGATTCTCGATCACGCCGAAGATCCCGAGAAGATGCTGGATCAGCTCACGCGCGACATGCGCGATGGCATCACCCAGGCACGCACCGAAGTCGCGAAGATGATCGCGGACGAAAAGGAGATCGAGGCCAACGCCCAGCGCAGCCAGCAGCTTGCCGACGACTGGCAGCACAAGGCCGAGCTCGCCATGCAGAAGGGCTCGGAAGACCTGGCGCGCGAGGCACTGCACCGTAAGATCGACTTCGCCAACAACGCCAAGGTCTACCAGGACCAGTACGTCGCTCAGCACCAGGCAACCGAGAAAGCCAGGGCTGACCTCCACGAGCTCGAAGAGAAGTACGATAGCGCCGTTCGCAATCGTGAGGTGCTCCTGGCACGCCATCGTCGTGCCAAGGCGCAGCAGCAATTAGCCAAGACGAGCGCCGCCTTGTCGACGTTCGATCCGGCCAGCGAGCTCAACCGCATGGACGAGCGCATTCGCCTCGAAGAGGCCCGCGCCTCGGCGGCCAA
>DATLSK010000125.1:0-13392 GCA_035534155.1 Chloroflexota bacterium
GATTGCACCAGCGTGTAATCGGCCAGGACGAGGCAATTGTCGCGGTATCCGACGCGATCCGTCGGGCTCGCTCCGGATTGCGAGATCCGCGCCGACCGATTGGCTCCTTCCTGTTCCTGGGGCCAACCGGCGTGGGTAAGACCGAGCTGGCGCGGGCGCTTGCCGAGTTCCTATTCGACAGTGAAGACGCGATGACTCGGGTCGACATGTCCGAATACATGGAACGGCACGCGGTGTCGCGCATGATTGGCTCGCCGCCCGGGTACGTTGGCTACGACGAAGGCGGTCAGTTGACTGAATCGGTGCGGCGCCGGCCGTATCAGGTAGTGCTCTTCGACGAGGTCGAAAAGGCGCATCCGGACGCCTTCAACGTCTTGCTCCAGTTGCTTGACGATGGTCGACTGACTGACGGACACGGCCACACCGTCGACTTCAAGAACACCGTGGTGATCATGACGTCGAACGTGGGGACTCAGCACCTCCGTCGCAACGCGGCGTTGGGCTTCCGGACGTCAGACAAGGCCGAGAGCGAGCGATTGCGCGATCTGGTCTTGGAAGATCTGCGTCAGAGCTTCCGTCCGGAGTTTTTAAACCGAATCGACGAGGTGATTGTCTTCGATTCGCTGACTCGGGAGCAGATCCACCAGATTGTCGATCTGTTGGTTGCCGATCTGCAGAAGCGGCTTGTCGATCGCAAGCTGACTTTGAAGCTGACCGACGCGGCCCGCGATTGGCTGGCGAAGGAAGGTTTCGATGCCAACTACGGCGCTCGGCCGTTGCGGCGCACGATTCAGCGGCGGATCGAGAACATCCTGGCGAAGAAGCTGTTGCTGGGAGAGTTCAAAGATGGCGACGTGATTGTCATCGATGCGGGCGACGGAGGCCTCACCTTCGCTGCACAAGCCGAAGACGCCGTCAAACCCGCTGCTTGAGAGCGATCAGAAGGCGGGAAGTGGAACGGGTGAATCGTTCCACTTCCCGCCTCTTTTTGTGAGGGGGAAGTGGTGGTCAGAGGGTTTCCGAGTTTCCGACCGATTTTGGCACTCACGTTCGCCCTGTCCTGGCTGACCACCGCTTGTGCTCAGCCGACGCCGCCGCACCCCACGCTCGCCCCGGTCGCGACGGTGACCAGGGCAGCACGACCGAGTGTGACGCAAGTACCCACCCAGACCAGTGTCGCCACGCCGCCGAGCGAACCAACGGCCACCGTGACGCTCGTGCCGACAGTCGCACCGGTGGCGACACCAACCGTGGTGACCGCTGCTTCGTCGTCCCCGACGCCGTCCACGTCCGCCGCTGATCTCGTCGTGGCGACCGCTGCCTATCGGAAACTGGCGGCCGTGCCGACGCCCTTTCCCCCGGACCAATTAGCGTTGGTGCAAGAGGCCTTTCAGAAGGCTATTACGGCTTTCGCCGCGTCCGGCCAGGCCGCTGATCCAGCGGCGCAGCGTCAACTGGTGAGTGATCTAACGGTTGGTAACGCGCCGCGCCCGAGGCTCGTGAGTACTGATCTCAACGGTGATGGCCGGCCGGACCTCCTGATTGCCGCGCCGGTCCCCGGGCTGATGCCGCTGCTCGTGCTCGGCGGGCAAACGACCCCCCAACCCTTACTCCCTGGCACGCTTGGCCCGGATGTCATTACCTCGCTCGCGCAGACCGTCGCGCTGCGTGGCCATACTCCGGGTGTCGTGGTCACTCGTACCACTGTCGGAGCCAGCTCGACGAATACGGACGTTCTGGTGATCGGTTGGTCGGGCCAGCATTCCCAGGTATTATTCAATGAATCCATCAGCGATTGGGCCGGACCGGCGAGTTGGAAAGTCTTGTCGGATAGCTCGATCCAGCTCCAATGCCCGGCGTTCGGGGTGTACGATCACAAGCTTTTACCCCATCCTGGGCAAGTGACTCTCTATGCTTGGAATGGTGCGTCGTACGTGCTCACCGAGCAGCAGACCGACCCGCCAAAGACGCGTCGGGAGATGATGAACCTGGCCGAGCGCGACTTTTTCCTCGGTGATTGGTCGCAAGCTGTCCCCCATTACCAGGCGATTGTCGCCGGAGGCGGGCTGAGCGATGAGCCGGGCGACAAGGTCGATTGGGTAGACTTTGCGCGCTTCCGATTGGGCGAGGTCGCGGCGATGCAAGGAGACCGGGCTACGGCCGAGCGTTGGCTCGGCGCTGCCGCCAAAGCGCCGGCGCCGTTGGGAAACGAGGCAAACGCGTTCTTGCAGGGATATGGTTCGGGCAGCGTGGCCGACGGTTTCGCCGCGATCCAGGGAAGTAATCTTCCGGTTCTCTTCCAAACGGGACAGATGGGGAACCTGGACTTTCCGGTCACGCTTGACGATTTTGGAGCGCTCGGCGTCGGAGTCGCCGCGTACCTGGACGAAGCGATCGGCGCGAAGCCGCCGAGCGTGACGGAGATCAACGCTGGCCTGGACAAGATCGGATTCCGGGCGCTCGATCTGGTCGTCGGCGATCTGAACGCCGATGGCGCCGCCGAAATTGCCGGTGTCTTGCCGTTCGGGGTGCACGGTCAGAACGTGTGGCTTTTTGTTCGCCAGAACGGCCATTGGCACGCGATTAACGCCTTCCAGGCTCCAAATGGCCTCGACGGCGTTCAAGCTCTCGCCAACCATCATGAAGCCATCCGCGTCAAGAATCCGCCGGGTTCGGTTCCCGCCGTTATCTTGTTGACGTGGGATGGGCAGAATGTCGCGACAATGGCCTCGCCGACCGCGGCGCCGGTGTCAATTAGCACTCCCTACCTGCCGGGTGGCAGTTGCATGGTGGCGGAGAATTTTCCTTCGTAGCTTAGGTGTTTTGCTGAAGAGAGAGCTTGTCTACTTGACACAATGAGCGAACGATTTTATCCTCAGCCCACGAAGCGTCCTGTCTGGAGGTAGGACTGGTTGGGCGAGCTTGCTCACTTTTCCCGCCGCTCTTTTACGTTCGCGGCGGTCACGGCGCTTACCACTGGATGTTCCTCCCTGTCCGTTCTCAACGGCAAAGCTCGGGCGGATCGGGGTCCACGAGAAACTCTGGACGATTACTTCGCACTCTTGACCGCAAAGCGGTACGATCAGGCATCGAATTTTCTCAGCCGGTCGTTTCGATCACGCCTTGGTCCGGCCGGTGTTGACAGTCTCTTGCACGCCTTTCGCTCGGCTCAGGTCGTCGACCTGATCGACGCCGTTACCTGGGCTAATCGCCTTGGCGCCCAGCTGAGTGCTCCGGCCTCGGATCGCCGGGAATACCTGGTCACGCTGCAAATCCAACCGTCAGAAAGCGGCTCGCGTACCTGGCCAACCGGCGTTGCGCGACGATTTATTGACCTGTTGTGGCAAGATCAAATGTGGAAGATCGATGCGATTGGGATGAGTCCGGGCGTCGTCGTGACCGGCCTACAGCCGGTGGCTCCCTCGACGTACACGAACGCGACTGGGAACGCTGCCGTGGTGATCCCGACCGAGCCACTGCGAATTGGACAGATTCCCGTCGACCGCGCGATCTATACCGCGCGCCAAAACGCGGTCGAGCGTGGATTGATTCCCTGGGCGACCGATCCAATTGAGGTCGTTCGCCACGATGGCTCGTCCTTTGGTCTTCACCCGAGCGACGCGGCACGGCTCGCCGGACAGGACGTTGACCCGACGACATTGGTGCCCCGAGCCAAAGTGACTGTCGAACAGGGTGGACAGGCGCTGGTGGTCACACTGATCCAACCGATTCAAACCGGACCAAAGGGCGTCTGGGCAATTTCCGAGATACTGCCGTCGGTGTGAGGACGGCCGGCGATGCGTTGAAGATCGTCTCTTGCACGCGTAGAATCCTTATGTACGAGGGATAGCTCACATTTTCAAGAAGGACGATTCGTGATGTCCACGTCTGGAAGTAACCTTGGCGCCGAGTTCGAGCGCCGTTTCTACCCATTTGCCGACGTTGTGATGCGCCTGGCAAACGCCGAACCTGGCGAGCGCGCCAAGGCGCTGCAAGAGGTTTACGGTCGGCACATCGGCTACATATTAGCGCTGCTCAACGAGATGGCCGAGGACGGTGATTTCAGCGACTGGCTCGCCGAAAAAAGAAGTCCAAACGTCGAGCAGCAGATTCAGAATCGGGCCAAGCAACACCTGAACGAGAAACAGGCCAAGCAGACGTATCGGTAGATCGTGCTGATTCGATCTACCCCAATGCCGCCAGCGCATTTACGAGCCCTGGCGCGGCACGGCTCCCTCGACGAGCGGGGCAACAATTGTTGCCGAGTCCTCGTTTTTGGTTCCACGGGCGGTCTTGGAGAGCAGCAGAATGAGGCCGACCAGGGTGACCGGAACGTAGGACAAGACGTGCGCGGCGATTCCCGCCGCCAGCGCTCGGTCGCTGGCCACCCCAAACAGGCCAAGGACCACCACGACGATGCCCTGGTAAACGCCAATCCCACCCGGTGATGCTGGCGCCGTCAGCCCGAGCGCCAATGCCCCGGTCAGGAGGATCAAGCCAGGAACTGAGAGTCGAATCGTCAAGGCTTGCAGGGTCGCGCCGAGGAACAGAGCATTTAAGCCCCAAATGGCGAGCGAGAGTATGCCAATGGTGATGAGAGCGCGGCCAGTGGTCATGGCCTCGAGAGAAGGTCCGATCTGACCAAGATCGGCATGGAGATTCCAACGCGCGCCGAGGCGAGAGCGCAGGAGCCAGGTCGCGAGCCGAGCGAGGCCGGAGGTTGGCGTTAGTCCAGCGGCGACTGCCACGCGCCAGCCGATTACGAGTATTCCACTCGCGACAAGCGTGCCGAGCGCCAGAACCACCGTTGGTCGCGAGATCCACCCGGGAGCGGTCGCGGTAAGCGCTGCGATGATAACGAGCAGGGCGATCGTTCCGAGGTCGAAGACACGCTCGATGATGAGGGTAACGGCGGCCCAACTGCGCGACGCGGACCGGTCGCCCGCGACAAGCAGCGCGCGTGCGAGGTCGCCGCCGTGTAGCGGTAAGACGGCGTTCAAAGCGAATCCCACGACAAGCGATTCGTAGACCGGGCCACGTCCACGGGTGAAGTACGGTCCAAGAATGATTTTCCAGCGTTCAGCCTTGAGGATGAGCCCGACGAGGTAGATGACTAATACCAGGAAGACATCTCCTGTCGGGAAGGCCAGGAATGCGGTCACCGCTTCGTGGACGTCCACGGTTCGTAGTAACGCGACGACTACGCCGGCTGAGATCAGGCAGCCGGCGGCTAATCGCCAAGAGCGACGATGGTCCGGGGAGGAATGCGGTTTTCCCCGCTTTGGAGTGACCACCCTACCTCCGCGGTGTCGCGGTTACCAAAGACCCAGCATTGCCTTTACTTCGTCGCTCGCCATGGTGCGTGGATCCCAAGGGGGACTGAACGTGATGTCGACGTCAACCTTCTCAACCTCCGGTAGAGAGCTGACGACCGCTTCGACCTGGCTAGTGATAAAGGGGCCCACCGGGCAGAACGGGGATGTAAGCGTCATCGTTACCTTGACGTTGTGGTCCTCGATCTCAGTGCCGTACACCAGCCCGAGATCGAGGATGCTGATACCAATCTCGGGATCTTCAACGACTCGGATCGCTTCCCGTACTTGCTCCTCTGTGATCATTACGTCTTCTCCTTTTCCACCTCATGAGCAAGCAGAATCGCTTCAGCGACCTCACGCATCGACTTTCGGGTGTTCATCGAGAGCTTCTGGATCTTGCGGAATGCCTCGGCTTCCTTCAGCCCTTGACTGTCCATCAACACTCCTTTGGCTCGCTCCACGAGCTTGCGTGTTTCAAGTGTATCACGCAAGCTCTGCGCCTCCTTTTCAAGAACGCGGAACTCTTTGAACCGCGAGAGAGCGATCTCAATCGAAGGCACCAGGTCGGTCTCACGGAATGGCTTGACGACGTAGCCGACGACACCGGCTTCTTTTGCACCCTCGACGAGCTCGGTTTGACTGAACGCAGTCAGGAGAAGCACTGGTGCGATTCGTTCCTCGGTCAGGATCTTTGCCGCGGCGATTCCATCGAGATCTGGCATTTTGATGTCCATGATTACGAGGTCCGGTTTCAGTTCGCGGCCCAGGTTGACCGCGCTCAAACCGTCGCCCGCTTCGCCGACTACCAGATATCCCAGGCTCGTCAGCATTTCCTTGAGATCCATCCGGATGATCGACTCGTCGTCGGCGATCACCACGCGCGTTTGCCCCATCCTCTTCACTCCTCCGACTATGTGCATGTCCAAGAGGTCCATTTGAATCTAGTCCTCTCCCCAGCCTTGACAACCCCGAGCTGGACGTCGCCGAGCCAGCGTCCCACGGGGTATTCGGATCAGCCGTGTCGCTTGCGCTTCCCGACGTTATCCGGTATATGGAAACGAGACGACCGCGCGAGCACCGCGGTCGTCCCCACTCAGCATTTGGAAGGTGCCTTTCAAGTCATCCTTCACCAGTGTCTGGACGATTTGCAGACCCAGACTACCGCCGTGGTGCGGATCGAAGCCGGGTGGCAGCCCGGCCCCATCGTCAGACACTTCGAGAACGACGCGCTCGCCGTTCGTCGACAAGCGGACGCGGACCGTTCCTTCACTCGCATCGGCGAATCCGTGCTCGACGGTGTTCTGGAGCAATTCGTTGATAATCAACGAGCACGAGGTTGCCTGCTGTGTCGGCAGGAACACGCTCGATGCTTCGAGCACGAAGTGAATGCGCTTTTCCGGATCGACGATACTGCGCGTCGCCTCCGCGATGATTCGTTGGGCAACCTCCTGCATGTCGATGTTACTCGATTCTTGGTGGGCCAAAAACTCGTGGATGACCGCGATACTCAGGATCCGGCTGATCGTTTCCTTCAGCATGTCCGAAACTTCCGGGGTGCCGGTTCGTCGAGCTTGGAGGCGAAGCAGCGCGGCGATGGTCTGGAGATTATTCTTCACGCGGTGGTGAATCTCCTGAATCATCGCTGACTTGATTCTGAGCTCACGTTCGGTTTGATTTTCCAGCGTCACGTCGTGGACAGTCAAAATGACCGGATCGCGTGGCTCGACGCGGTGGATGACACGAGACCAGATTGGCTCGCGTCGCCGCCCGGTCAAGGGTATGGCCCGCTTGAGCCAGGTGAAGCTGCCCTCCTGAACGATTTGTTCCACACACGTGCCCGATTCGACGGCTTTGAAGAAGACGCTCTCGTCGGTACGCAAGCTCGCAACGTTGTGGTGAAGCAGGCTATGGGTATAGCCTACCTTGCGATAGAGTTGCTCGGCGAGCGAACTGATGTAAACGATCTCTCCGTCGCCATTGACGACCATGGCCCCATCGTGTTCGGTCAGTCGACTTAGGTTGCTTGGCCCTCGCAATTGCCCGTCCACGACCGCCGAGCGAAGGCGACTAACCGCTCGTCGATAGACGACGCTCTTCTGACGGTGGCGCTCGCTTTCGACCAGACTAACCTCAATCGCGAGTGCCGCGACCAACTGGGCACCGTCACGAACCGGGAAGACGTCCTGAACGGTTGGATGACCGGGAACCAGCAGGCGGTGGTTGTTGATCGAGGGCTTACCCCGACTCAGGGCTCGCAACACCGACGGCTCCTCGGTGAGGCGAACGATGCGACCGACCTGGGAATCGGTGTAAATCGGGGGGACCGGGTTTGGCTTGGCTTCGGCGATGATGCTGGCCGAGAGCGGATCCGACGCCGCGCGGAAGAGAAAGATGTCTCCTCGGGTTAGGTCTGCCAGAATTGGCAAAGAACCAATGACCTGATCGAGAACGTCTCGTCGTTCGTCAGTTCCACGGTCGGGGGTAGCGAATTGAGTATCCACCGCTATTTTCGTTGCCTGGTCCTCATTGACTCGCGCGACGATCGCTTCGCGGCACAAGGCGACTGCGCGCCCGTCACATTCCACCGCTGGCGTGTGAACTGTTGGCCGAAGCCGCCAGCGATTATACAAAACCTTACCACAAATGACAATCAGCTACGGATGCTCGTCTCGCCACGTCGACACATTGCCGGTCGCCAACGAGCCGGGTAGAATCTCGGGTAGTCCTTGCAGATCAAGGGAGGCCAGCGAATGGAGGGACGGACTCAGCGCCCGCGTTTGGCGATAATTGGCGGCGGCGGGGCGATGGGGCGGCTGTTCGGGCGCCTTTTCGTTGGGGCGGTCAGTGAGCTCTACGTCTTTGATTTTTTCGACGTGGCGAGTCATTCCGCGCAGTTGGGCAAGCTCCTCGACGACCTGCGCTTCGCGGTGGGTCCAGAGAGGTTGACCGGCGTTCCGCTGGCGGTCCAGCGCGGTCCTGGGGGCACGAGCTGGACCGCCGTCGGCCACGCGTCTGACCCCCGGCGTGGGCGAGCGTACTTGAGGCTCACGCCGGGAGTGCCCGAGCGAAGCGAATCGACCGCGGTGATGTCAAATGCTTCTGCCGACTCGCTGGTTGGTCTCTTGCAGTCGCTCGCGGATGGTGTGGCCGATTCGCCCGGCGAGTCAACCGTCGTCTACGCGGGATTGCCCGAGGATGCCTGCGCGCTTCTAGCGCGCGCTGACGTCGTACTGCTGGCGGTCGGTTTCGAAACCGAGCCGGCTTATCGAGAGTTAGTTCGCTTTTATCGTTCAAGTTTTCGGTCGGGAAGTTTGATTGTCGACCTGGGCTCGACCAAGCTGCTTTCGATGGCCGCGCTCGAGGCCGAGCTTCCGGCTGATCTCGGCATCCTGGGGGCCCATCCGCTGTTCGGTCCAACTGTCTCGGATCTGACCGGTTTGATCGTAGCGGTTGTCGACGCCAGCGATGGACGGTCCAGGTCGCGCTGGCGAGAATGGTTTCTCGATCAGCTCGTGCGTCTGAAGATGATCGTGACGCCGGCGGGGCCTCGCGAGCACGACGATGCCATGGCGTTCGTGCAAGCATTGACGCACTTCGCATTACTATCGTATGCCTATACGTTTGTGCGCATAGACTATGATCCTGCGGATCTATTGGCCTTTCGGACTCCGGTTTTCGAGCCTCTGCTCTACTTGGCAGCGCGTGTCGCCTACCTGGCGCGGAGCACGCCGGAAACCTATCGCTCGATCCAGGCCCTTTCGACTCGTCCGGATGCTCGTCAAGCCTTTTTGGATTCTGCCCACGAGTTGCTGGACGCGATTGAGAGGGAACATGCTGAGCCGGGTACCGCTAATCCGACAGAGTCGCTCGCGGCGCTCTTCCAGAAGTATGGTGAGCCGTGGTCACCGGATGGTCGTGACCGACGCGGTCGCCAGCGACGCGAGCATCTACTCGAAATGGGAGCTCGCCTGGTCGACGACTTAAATCAGTTTCGTCAAGATGTGGTCGAGGCGGCTGGCCAGGTCCGGGCGTTCGAAGAGAAACGCCATGGTCAGTCTTCGCGAATACTCATCGGAATCGTTGACCTCGACTTGCTTGCCCCGAACCGGCAGGACGTTGCGTCCCAGGTCCGATTACGGCAGGTTAATCGACTGCTGGGCAGCGTGCGCGGCGGAGGTACCAGCGAGGACGCTTCTCACGACCTGGTGATTCCCCTGGCGCGAGCGCGGATGCTGGGTGCCGAAGAAACGCTAGATTGGTTGCTGACTCAAACGGATTTAGTCGAGATCCGCTCGCAACCGGGGCGAGTGCCAGGCTGGTTCGACCGAGACATTCTATTGCGGCTACTCAAGGGATTCCCGGATCGGACGGAGACTCGCCAGAGTCGGATTTGGGACGTGGCGCTCGCTCCGGCCATCGCTTTGGACGTGCTACCGCCCGGCGAAAAGGCGGCCGTCGTGTCTTTGTCGATCGTTTTGCATCCGGCTGATTTAGTCGCAATGCGAAGGAGGATCGAGGCGACAGATGCCGCGGACTTCAACAAAGAGCTAAGTGAGCTCGAGGCAGGTATTGAGGAGATCTACCGTGTCGAGCGAGCCGAGGTTGGGACGGACAGGTTAGTTCTGGCTCGGGAGAAAGACCGCCGAAAACGCCAGCGAAAAACGCTGATCGATCAACGTACCACTCAGGTCGACCGACGAGTACGTCAGGAAACGCGCGTCCTGGTGCAAAGCATCTTTGAGCAGGCCCTGGGGTGGCTACAAGAACGGGGCTGTTCGTTCCCTATTCGTATCGTACAGGATTGAATTGGTCGACATCGGCTCGAGTAGACGGTGGACCCGGGCGACCAGCTCGTCGATTTCAAAGGGCTTGTTCAGCACGTCAAACGGTGCGAAACTCGGCCCGGGTAACCGTTGGTTCTCACTCGAGTCGCCGTCAAGCGCACTGACGATGAGAACGGGAGTCGAAGCCAGGACGGCATCTTCACGGAGCGCTTGCAGAATTTCCCAGCCGGTTGGGCGTGGCATATAAAGATCTAAAAAGATCAAGGCAGGGGCGTGGCATCGCACCATCTCAAGAGCTGACCCGGAATTCGGACAGCCAACCACCTCGTACCCAGCCGATTGAAGAACCGACTGAATCAGCTCAATCAAATCGGGATCGTCATCGACCACGAGAATTGTCTGAGGCACGCGGCAAACCTCCCGGCCCAGCTTATTTATTGTACCCTTCGCGTGGGTCGGTCGGCAACCCTCATGAACAAAAGCGTCCGTATCTTTCCGACCTCGTCTGACGATGGTATCATCCCTGTTAACCGAGCCGTCCCGGCTGAGGCGGTGAGATAGAGCTCGATCTTTGCGGTGAGCCTGGTGCGTCCTCCAACGAATGCTTCCCCATCTCAAGCCGCCGACCGGGGCGAGGTGAGCCTGACTCCATTTCGCCGCCAGTACTTGGAACTGAAGCGTCGCTTTCCAGACACCGTTCTGCTCTTTCGCATGGGCGATTTCTACGAGGCATTCGACGACGATGCGCGACTTCTCTCGGCCGAGCTTGACATTGTGCTCACCGGGCGGGACGTCGCCCGTGGCTCGCGGATTCCGATGGCTGGCGTTCCCTACCATGCACTCGATGGTTACCTGGCCAAACTGATAAGAAAGGGCTACCGGGTCGCGGTGTGCGAGCAGCTTAGCGATCCGAAGACGAGTCGTGGCTTGGTGGAGCGCGACGTGACCCGAGTCGTGACGCCGGGAACGGTCCTCGAGCCAGCAATGCTTGACGAGGCTAGACATAACTATCTCGCCGCGATTGTTTCCGACGGTCGTCGGGTTGGCGTGAGCTACGTCGATGTAACGACGGGTGAGTTCGCCGCGACGCAGTTCGAGCGCGATGAAGGAAGCACGTTGGAACGCGAGATCGAGCGCCTCCGTCCAGCCGAGGTGCTCGTCGCCAGCGGCGACAATCCGGGGGCGGACGTCGCGGCGATCTGCCGTCGGGTCGGCGCTCGGCTGACTGAAGTCGAAACCTGGCGAGTCGAGCTGGCCAGCGCTCGTGAAGCCCTCGAACGCCACTTTCAAGTCACGTCGCTCGAAGGTTTTGGTACGACCGGTCTTCCGCTGCTGGTGCGGGCGGCCGGGACAATCGTTCAGTATCTCGGTGAAACTCAAAAGGCCGCTTTGAGCCAGGTCGAAGAACTACGCGCTTATCAGACCACCGACTACATGCTCCTCGACGCGGCGGCGCGCCGGAACCTGGAGCTTGCCGAAACCGCTCGCTCCGGCGCCAGTCGAGGCTCGTTGATCTGGGTGCTCGATCGGACGAAGAGTCCAGGTGGGGCGCGCTTGCTCCACACCTGGCTAAACCAACCATTGCTTGATCTGAGCCAATTGAGCGCTCGTCTTGACGCGGTCGCTGAGTTTGTCGACGACGCCGGGGCCCGAGCGCGTATCCGCGAAGGTCTGACCACGGTACGCGACCTGGAACGGTTGATCAACCGAGTCGGTCAGGGAGTCGCGACGCCCCGCGATCTGCTGGCCCTGAAAATCAGCTTAGAGGCAGTACCTGGTCTCCGCGCGATTCTGCAGGGTGAGGCCGGTCAGGTACCGCGAGATCGACGACAGTCCATGGCGGCCGTCCTCGACGACGGCGCGTCGATCGTCGAGCTGATTGGACAGGCGATTGTCGACGATCCGCCGGCTAACCTGGCTGACGGGGGCGTCATCGCTCCCGGATTTTCCACCGAGCTTGACGAGATCGGTCATTCTACTCAGCACGCCCAGCAGTGGATCCAAAACTTGGAAGCGACCGAACGCGAGCGCACCGGGATCCGCAGTCTGAAAGTCGGTTACAACAAGGTATTTGGCTATTTTATCGAGGTAAGCAACGCCAACCGTGTTCCGGTGCCGGACAGCTACATCCGGAAGCAAACACTGGTGGGGGCGGAACGCTATGTCACGGTCGAGCTCAAAGAGTATGAAGCGATCGTTCTCAACGCCAGAGAGCGAAGGATCGAGCTCGAACATGCCCTATTCAAGCAAGTCTGTGCGCAAATTGCCTGTGAGCGACAACGGGTGCTCCGCACGGCGCGCATTTTGAGTGAAGTGGACGTCTTCGCGAACCTTGCCGAGGTAGCGGTGCAGAATCGCTACGTGCGGCCGCTCTTGGACGATGGCACGACGATTGAGATCGTTGGCGGACGCCATCCGGTCGTCGAACAGACCCGATTAGAGGAGCCGTTTACTCCGAATGACGTTCGATTAGCGACCGACGACAGCCAAATCATCGTTCTGACTGGTCCAAATATGGCCGGGAAATCTACCTTTCTTCGGCAAGTGGCGCTGATCGTCCTGCTGGCCCAAATTGGAAGCTTCGTGCCTGCCGAATCGGCCCGGATTGGCCTGGTTGACCGCATATTTACCCGGGTGGGAGCGCAAGACGACGTGAGCGCAGGGCAGAGCACCTTTATGATTGAGATGCTCGAAACTGCCCAGCTCCTGACCCAAAGCACGAAGCGCAGTCTGCTCATCCTCGACGAAGTCGGGCGTGGAACGAGCACGTACGACGGCATGGCGCTCGCTCAGGCGATTATCGAATACGTCCACAATCATCCAAAGCTTGGCGCACGTACCCTCTTCGCGACGCACTACCACGAGCTGACCGAGCTGGCGGAAGTACTGCCGCGAGTTCGAAACTTCCGGATGGACGTTCGGGAAGAGGGCAAAGACGTCTACTTCCTGCATCGGATCGTGCCCGGCGGCGCCGACCGAAGCTACGGGATCCACGTGGCTCGCCTGGCAGGGGTTCCCCGGGCGATTACTCGTCGGGCCGAAGAGATTTTGCGTGATCTCGAGCGCGGCGACCGTCGACGGCATGGTAAGCCGGTCGAGCCGACGGTCGAGGTCGTTCAGCTCTCGTTTTTTGGTGGACCGAGTCCGGTCATCGAGGATTTGAAGTCGCTCGATCTCCTATCGCTATCGCCGTTGGAAGCATTGAGCAAGCTCTTCGAGCTCCAGGAAAAGGCGAGGAATCAAGGATAAGGCCTCCAGAAGCGCTCGACGAACTGGCCAGGCTGTCCGCTCAA
>DATLSK010000126.1:0-14699 GCA_035534155.1 Chloroflexota bacterium
CGACCGACTTGACCGAGGAACAAGAGCGGATCCTGGCCTCGCTTGAAGCGCATTGGTCCGAACCATGCCGACTACTCATTCGTGGCGGGGCCATGACCACCGTACCAATCCCCGGCGCCCTGTCTCTCGCCGCCGAACCCGTCGCTGCAGATATTGGCATCGCGGTCGGTCACACCTGGTCCATCCCCCTGGAAACTCAACCGAACAACGCGCCTCTGGGTGTCCTGGTCCTTTTCTTCGATCCACCAGAGATACTTGACGACACTGCTCGTTCGGCCCTCCTGCCAATTGCCCGACATTTGGGTGCAGCAGTCCTGAACGCTCTTCATCACGATCAGACCAGGAGGCAAGCCGTCACCGATCCGCTCACCGGCTTGTACAATCGACGGGTGCTCGACCACTGGCTCAATACCGAGATTCTCCTGGCCCAGAAGGCAGACACCCCGATCGCCCTGCTCATGGTGGATCTCGACCGTTTCAAAGAAATCAATGACAACTATGGACATCTTGTCGGAGACCAGGTGCTGGCGCGGGCGAGCGCGATGCTTCAAGAGTCGATACGCACTGATGACATCGTGATTCGCTTTGGCGGGGAGGAATTCGCCGTTCTCTTGCGAAATGCCGGCCTCGACCAGGCTGCTGAAGTCGCGGAGCGGATCCGAAGTCGGATCGCCTTGACCGACTGGTCACTCCTGGGAATTAATGACCACTCCTTGACGGTCAGTATTGGCGCGATCAGTTACCGCGGGACCATTGGTGATCCGAACGTCCTGATCGCCGCGGCGGACCGACTGCTCTACAAAGCAAAACAGAACGGTAAGAATTGCGTCACCTTTGCATCAGACTTGGCGGACGTGGTCGGCCTCGGCCACAACGCCCAGACCATCTTGACCGACTAAGACGCGTACTCTGCTTTTCTCAGACCACGTTGCTATCAGATTGGGAACGGGCGCTCCGATTGCTTGACACGGTCGAGCGACGCCGCTAGCATCAATCGACAAGCATCCGTTCGATAGATCAACGGCGGTGCCACGTTCCAAAGCCTGGTTGTGTTGGACAGGCGATACCCCAGCGAATGCGCTGCACCGCCGCGTTTTCAGGTAGTCACTGCACGTGCTGATGCGCTGATCTACATCTGAGCATGCGATTCATTCGCTTTTTGCTCGAAACCGGCGATTGCCATCACGATAATCGCCGGTTTCGAGCAAGAGTGCTGAGCAGCCCGTAACGTTTGAGAATGTGATGCGTTTTCTCTCACAGAAGGTGCCGTGACTGTAGACACCGACCCGAAGGTGCCCGCCGACGACGAGGCGCGCCTTGTAGCGTGCGCGGTGAAACGCGACGCCACTGCCTTTGGCCGCCTTTACGAGTCGCATCTCGATCGGATCTATCGTTATGTCTACTATCGAGTTGGCTCCGAGAGTGAAGCCGAAGATCTAACGGAACAGGTTTTTCTCAAAGCCTGGGAGGCGATTGACCGATATCAATTACGTGGGGCACCATTCGCAGCTTGGCTTTATCGCCTTGCCCACAATCTGGTCATCGACCACTACCGAGGACGACATCCCAATACACCGCTAGACGATATCGCCGAGGCCGAAGAACCGGGGATTGACGTGCTGGTATCGGTTGAAAATCAGCTCGAAGCCGAAGAGGTCCGTGAAGCCCTGCGGAAACTGCATCCGGAACATCAACAGCTCATCGTGTTGCGATTCATCGAAGGACTCAGTCACGCCGAAGTAGCCCTGTTAATCGGAAAAAGCGAGGGAGCAGCGCGGGTGATTCAACACCGAGCGCTGCAAGCGTTGGCCAAGGCTCTCCAAATTTCGGAGGAGAAACCCAAAGGTGCGCGACGAAGATCTGCTGACCAGTTGCCTGGCTGAGTTGGACCGCCGGAACTGGGACGTGGACGCCTACCTGGCGGCCCGGCCTGATTTGCCGGTATCAGTCCAATCGATGCTGCGAGTGGCTAGTCAAGTCAAGGCATTCCCAAAGCCGGCGCCATCACCCGAATTTCGGGATCGCATCTCGGCGCGTCTCGCGGCAAAGATTGCCACGACGCCCCAACGCCGACCAACGCGCTCTTGGTTTCTCACGCTTCCCGGGAAAGCGTGGTTCCGTCCGGTCGCCGCGCCAATTGCCGCTTCGTTGCTCGTTATTGGAGGAATGGGCGGGGTTTTGACCGCTTCGGCCGCCGCGATCCCGGGGTCAGCATTTTACCCAACCAAGCTCGCTGCCGAAAAAGTGCAGCTCCTTTTCGCCGCGTCGCCCGCTAGCCAGGCGCAGGTGCACGTGCAAATCGCCCAGAGTCGTCTCCAGGAAGCTCAGAGCGAGATCCAGACGGGAAACCTGAACGTCGTCCCTGATCTATTGCAACGCTCGGATCAAGCCTTAGCCGCCGCGCAAACCGAAGTCGCCCATACGACCTCACCGACCGAGCGCTCGCAGATAGAGCAAAAAATTACGGCGGTCCGCGGCGAAGATACCAAGATCGTGCCGTTGCTTACCCCAACAGAAACCGCGCAGCCACGTCGCGAGATCTCTGATCGAAGAAGGGTTGTCGTACCGTCGGCAACGGCTCGTTCCACTGTCGTGGTGGCTGCCGCGTTGCAGCAGGATACGCCGACGCTAACGGCAAGGTCCGACGATGCACAACGACCGGCCCCGACGGCAATCCAGAGCACGCCGCGTCCGGGCTTTACTCCGATTTCCCTTGGCAATCCGGTTCAGAGTGAAGTACTCCTTCATTTGCTCATTCAACAGGCGACTGCGAACAACACCGGCCAGGCTCTTAGCACCGCTCACCTGTACGCCACTGCGCTGCAATCCGAACGTACGAACGTCGGCGCAAGTGAGCGGCTCAGCGGCGAGCGCACCCAAATCGACGATGCACTGAATCATGTTCCCCCAGCATCACGCTATGTGGTTCTGATGGCGAAGGAAGCGCTCGATTCAGCGATCAGCGGCGGCTCAAACAGCACGGCATCGTACGCGTCGGTACTCGCGACTGCCACCGCCGGGCCAGAAATCGAGGCTTCAACGCCGACATCAAAAACCGATGGGTCGCCGACGGCGGGTGAATCGCCTCACGCTGGGCCACCAATCTCTGAAAATGGGAATTCGCGCCAGTCTGGACGGTCGAGAGACGGTTCCGGGCAGCCTCCGAATTTCACGCCGACGCCACAACCGGCCACGCCAAAATCGACGACCGCGCCAGCGTCCGATCCGCAATCGACGAAAGTGACAGCTGATCACTCAGGAGACAACAGTCGTGGGCACGTCGGTGGTTCGTCGAATAGCTCCGACAGCGGAAGTGGGACTGACCAGTCCAGCGGGAACACGGATAGCCACTCCAGCTCGACCAGCAGTTATCGGCAAACCGATCAGTCTTCGATTGGTTCCAACGGGACAACGCACAACAATCCGATCCGACGCGGTAACACTGGACGACACGCCTACCCGCAAGCCACCAACATTAGGACGTCGGCCGTAAGTTCCACGTCGGTCCGTCGTGGTCAGGGTTCTTTCGCCAAGGGCAACTCCAACGGTTCTCGACCGAATGACGGATCCCGGAAGGGCAACAATTCCAGGAACCAGACACCCACTTCCTCGTCAAACCATCAAAACGGCAAGTCATCCAGTAAGAACTCAGCCGCGACTTCCTCACGACAGTCGCCGTGACATGCTGCAGAAATCCCTTGCAACGTGGACGATGCTCCCACGGATCTGCGCGCTTGTGACCTTCCGCAGTCAGGTTTATAATCGAGCCGCTTGACTTTCAAGCATACATTATTGGGATCGATGGACTCGTCGAGGAAGCCCGTCGACCGACATCGACCAAAACTCGGGTCATTGGGGGTAGCGCCCAAGTCGTAAGCCAGCAAATCGCCAGGATCGATCGCGTGATCCGAGCCGATCTTAAAGCCACCACCGAGCAACGCATGATCGACTACCTGCACGGCGCCATGGCCACGGCAAACGCGCTGATCATCTCGGATTACGAAAACGGCGTGATCAGTCCGAGGATCATCGAGCAGATACTACCGGAAGCGCGCGAGCGCGGTCTCGTGGTGACGGTGGACGCCCACGGGGACCTCGCGGCGAGTCTCGTGGTCAGCCGCCTGGGCGCTGCTACGACAACTCCCCAGGAGCTGGTCGACCTGCTCGATCACCAGATATAAGGCGCACGAGTCCGCGCCTCGTGGAGAATGCGTGCCCACCAAACGAGCTCATCGAGAAGCCTTTTCGCGGCCGAGTTCGCACGATTCGGGTCTCGCGGCTCGCCGTTGTCGTCGAATTGGGTCCGCGCGAAATGGAAGCTCACCGCATCGCGGACGGTCACCGTGTGCATTTCGCTGAAGACCGTTCGCAATTGTTCGACCGCGCGCAAGCCACCAGAGCTCCCCCCGTAGGAAATGAACCCAACGGGCTTCGCCTTCCATTCCTGGTGGACCGAGTCAATCGCAAGCTTGAGCGAGGCAGGATAGCCATGGTTGTATTCGGGCGTTACGACAAGGAAGGCGTCCGCGATGCCGAGGCGTGCCGCGAACCGCTGCACGTCTGGCGAAACGTAATTACTGCCGGCCATGGACTCTGACTGCTGTACCGTGGGTAGCGGGGTGTCGCGCAAGTCAATCACGTCGAGGGTCAGATCGTCGCGTTGCTCGACTTGACTGTTGAACCAGCGGACGATGGTGTCGGCGAAGCGAGTAGCACGCGTACTCCCGACGATAACCGCGACGCGAAGACGTTCGTTGGACATTCAGATCAACCTCCTACCAGGCCGATAATCTTAGCACGATTGAGGATCGGGCGATCGATGCGAGCGAGCCAGAATCGCCCTGGACCGTCGATCAACCTTTTTCGCTGAATCTCTCAACGCAATGTCAACCGCGACCTGATACGCTCAATCAAGGATATGGTATCGTGCGAATGCCGCTGGGCGGGAGGTGACGTTCGCCAAAAAATCCGTTCCCCCATAGGGCGGAGGCAGAAACGGTGTCCAACTCGAACATCTGGTTTCAAGTCGTCGCGTTCAACGAACCGTTCGGTTACCTTCTGTATTACGTCTTACAAGCAGGCGGGCACGCCGCCGGGCTAACCATCGGAAATCTCTCGGATTTCGTGGAAAAGATCCGACGAGAGTCCCCGGATGTCCTCGTCGTCGAGCTGGATCAGGACGGGTATTGGGTGGTCGCCTTGGAGCGTCTGCTAAGCCAAGCGGACACCGCCGCCGTCCCAATTATCGCCGTAGCGACCGACCCGACGCTCCTGGCCCTTGCCAGCAAGTCTTTCGGCATCCGCTTTACCTTGCGCGCGCCTTGGAACCTGAAAGAGGCATTCGCTCTCTTTTCAGAAATTGCCGCCGAGGTTGGTGGCGCGCCTGGGACGAAAGCCGCCCACCATTCACGGCGAGAGCTGCCAACACCTTCTGTGTCGCAACTTCCACGTCACAAAGATGTCCGCTAGCATTTTCACGATCCCCGGACCGCCCCTCCGCGCACGACGTCCCGGCACGGTTGGACGGTTGCGATCAGCCGCGGTTGACCTTGAATTTCTGGAAGGTGTGGCAGTCGTCCGGCACACCACCTGGCTTGATCCCGAAGGTATAGGTCACTTCGCCAACGTAAACGTCGCCATGCGAATCAACACAGATATCGTGAGGCGCGCAAAACGCCCCGGGAGTCCACGGTTCAGCGCTCGCACCCCAGCGTAAGACGACGTGTCCCGCTGGATCCAAGACGCTGACCCGACCGGGTTGACTTTGCTCATAGACTCCGTGGACGTAGGAACGCTGCCCCGGACGCCACCACAACTCCGAGATATAGATCAGCCCGTCTCGGTCGATAAAGATCTGGGTCGGTCGCTGAACGTGTGTCCACTGCTCGATGAACTCGCCGTCAGGACTGAAGATCTGCACCCGGTCGTTCTCGCGGTCGGCGACGAGAACGCGCCCATCGGCCGCGACACAAATCCCGTGGGGCAAGTTGAACTGTCCGGGACCAGTGCCCGGTTGCCCCCAAGATTGGATCAGCGTACCATCGGGGGAGAACCGGTGGACACGTGCATTCCCGTACCCATCGGTTACGTACAGCTCACCGTTCGGTGCGATAGCCAGATTCGTCGGTCGGTTGAACGGTGGGCCGCCTCGCAGAATCGATTCAAGACGTGCGCCATCATAGCCCGTGTCCGAGGCGACTCCCGGTGTTCCGAGAGTCAGGACGAGCTTCCCGTCGGTCGTGAATTTTCGGACGGTATGATCTCCATCGTCCAAGCAATACACCTCGTCATTGGGGCCGATGGTAATTCCGTGGGTCCGTGGGGTAAAAATACCTTCGCCCCACGACATCACGAAACGGCCATCCGGCTCGTATACGATCACCCGCGACTCCTCACGAGTAATCATGTAGACGCGATCGACTGAGTCGACCGCGACACCGCAGACGTCCCGATGGTGGTAACCGGCAGGTAATTGTTCCCAGCCTGGGACGAGGTCAAAAGCAAGCTTACGGGTTAGCGCCATTTATGATCCCTCCTTCTCCCTTTGGTCGCGCCAAGCGCGCCGCGCGATTGGTCAGGCAAGCGCACGACCATTATCCACGTCCCCAATCCTATCATGGCTTTTTTTCTCGTGCCCACTGTCTCTCGCCGCGTCACGAACGACCGTGATATAATTCTTTAGACGGTTGCCACGAGAACAAATCGCATGTTGATTGGCGTGGACCCTATCCTCCTCCAGTACGGCCTCGTGACTTTGACCTGGCAAGGCCTATTTATTGGCATCGCCCTTCTCGTGGGATTAAGTAGCGCGGCTCGCCACCTCGCCGCCGCCGGTCTGCATCCCGATCTTGCCTATGACGCGGCTCTGATCAGCGTGCCGACCGGTATTATCGGCTCTCGTCTCTTTCACGTAGCGGACACCTGGAACTACTACGCCTATCATCCTTTGCAAATCGTTGCGGTCGCCGAAGGCGGATACTCGATTTACGGCGCAATTGTGTTTGGTACCGTCGCTAGCTATTTCTTCGCGCGCAATCGGCGCCTCCCACTCGGACGATTTTTCGACGCCACGGCAGTTCCCCAGGCGCTGGCATTGGCAATTGGCGAGCTGGGAGACCTACTTACGGGCGCCTACCTCGGCCACCCTACCACCTCGCTTTTCGCAGTAAGATACATCAATCCGCGAGCCTTCGATCAAAGCCATTCCTTCGTTTACCCGGTGGCCGCCTACGAGATCATGTGGAACCTCGCGATTGTCATCGTTCTCAATCGCCTGGGACGAAACGCCTCGCCCGGTCGTTCTTTCTGGCTCTTCACCTTCTGCTTTGCCCTCGGACAGCTTTGGACGGGCTTCTTCCGCGATCTGCCAATCGACTTTGCCGGTTTGGGACAAGACCAGCTTGTCGCGGTGCTCTTTCTCGTCATCAGTGTTATGGCCTTGACATTGATCGCCGTGCGCGATCATCCGCACGTGGAGCCGGCGGTGACACCGCCCGAGCCAAGCTAACTCGAGGGGGCTGGCCATCAAGGCACCCGATCGGCACAGAGCTTGCATGCTAACGAAGTATGCTAGCCGATTTGTTGTTCGAAACAAAAGTACTCGAAACGATTGGCGATCCGACTGTCGAGATTCGTGGAATCGCGATTGATCATCGTCAGGTTCGGCCTGACGATTTATTCGTGGCCCTTCCCGGGCAGCACCGGGACGGTCGGGAGTTTATTCCCCAAGCCGTGGCAGCCGGCGCCGCCGCGGTCCTTTGCGAGCCACCCGGTCCCAACGGGATTGCCGTCCCACTGATCCTTGTTCCAGACGCTCGCCGCGCTCTCGCCGAGATGGCGACCGCGTTTTACCGGCACCCCTCCGACCAGCTTGGGCTGATTGGGGTGACCGGAACGGATGGGAAGACGACGACCACCCACCTGATCGTTGCGATTCTGCGGACCGCCGGTTTGTCGGCGGGACTGATCTCGACCGTCGCACTCGATCTTGGCCGCGGAAGTGAGCGTAACCCAACTCCGCACACCACTCCCGAGGCAACGGTCATCCAGGATAACCTCGACCGTATGCGCAACGCAGGAGTCCAGCTAGCCGCCCTGGAGGTCAGCTCACACGCTCTCACGCTCGGCAGAGTGATCGGCTGCAATTTCGACTGTGCCGTATTCACCAATCTGGATCCGGAACATCTCGATTTTCACGGCACTCTGACCAACTACCGGACCGCAAAAGCCCAACTATTCGCTCAGCTCGACCACGGCAAAGCCAAGCCCTGGGGACGCCTCGCCGTGGTTAATGTCGACGATCCAAGCGCCCAGGCAATGCGTTCCGCGTGTTCAGTTCCCTGGATCGGTTACGGGACGGAGGCCGACGCCATGATTCGTGGATCGATCATCCGCGCCAGCCTCGCGTCGACGACGTTTCGGGTCGATGCGCCGGAAGGCTCCGCCAAGATTGAAACCCGTATGCCAGGACGTCACAACGTCCTGAACTGGCTGGGTGCCTTCGCTGCCGCGCGCCATTTTGGCGCGAGTCTCCCCGCTGCTCAGCAGGCGGCGGCCGAGTTCACTGGTGTTCCCGGTCGTCTCGAGGCAGTAAGCTGCGGACAGCCGTTCAACGTCTTCGTCGACTTCGCCCACACCCCCCAGGGCCTGGGGGCCACGGCAGCGCTCTTGCGAACCCAGACCCGCGGTCGGCTGATTGTACTATTTGGCCAGGCCGGTCATCGTGACCACGGCAACCGGGATCGGATGGTCGCCGCGGTTGCCGAATCGGCCGATCTCGTCGTCATCACCAGCGACGATCCATACGACGAAGAACCCCAGGCGATCACCGATGCGTTGGCCGAATCATTTCAGCAAAGGGGCTGGCGTGAGAACCGGGAGTTTTGGAGAATTGTCGATCGGCGCGAGGCGATCGCCTTCGCGATCGGCTTGGCTCGTCGGGGAGATTCCGTTTTGCTGGCCGGCCGCGGCCCGGAAACGGTCACGACGATCGCCGGCCGGGCCATACCTCTGGTCGATGCCGACGTCGCCCGTGAGACCATCCAACGCGTGCGACACCATGTACGATCGGCTTAGCGAGCAGAAGGGATTCCGGGATCAGGGGTACTGCTGCGGACGGTTGGGGTGCGCGGAGCAGGGACGAGATTGCGACTCCAACCCTGTCGTCCTTAACCGCGGCGAAGGACGACGGCCGCCCCGATTCAATGCCGATTGCCCCTAGCTGGCCGCCGGCATTGACTGCTGGAAAAGGCCGTCCACGCGACGGGTGCGATTTGTCGAGGTAATTGTTCCGCCAGCCACTACCACGTCGTCGGCATAGCACACCACGGCCTGCCCCGGGGTGATCGCACGCTGGGGTTGGGCAAAGCGCACCTTGATCGTTTCTGGCCCAACCTGTTGGACCGTCGCCTCGGCGTCAACCATTCGATAGCGCACTCGCGCCTTAATCGGAAGCGGCTCGGGAATCGCCGCCACTTGAACGAAGCTTGCCTCGTCCGCGATCAGCTCGTGATCGAAGAGCGCCGCTTCGGGTCCGACGACAATCGTCCGGCTGACCGCATCGACGTCGATGACGTATAGCGGATCGCTACTGACCACACCCAGTCCCCGGCGCTGGCCAATCGTGTAGAACGCGATTCCCCGGTGCTCGCCGAGAATTCGACCGTCCAAATCAACAATCGGACCGGGCTCGGCAATGTCGGGCGCCAGCTTCTTCAAAAAGTCGCCGTAGTTCCCCTCGTTGACGAAGCATATATCCTGACTCTCCGGCTTCTCGGCGACCGAAAGCTGAAACTTGCGTGCCAATTCGCGAGTCTCGGCTTTCGTTAGGTCTCCCAGGGGGAACAGAGTACGACTAAGCTCATCCTGGGTGAGAACGTAAAGAACGTAAGACTGATCTTTGCGAAGATCCACCGCTCGCCGCAGAACGTGACGACCGGTCTGAGGATCGCGCTGAACTCGGACGTAGTGGCCGGTGGCGACGAGGTCAGCGTCCAGCGCCTGGGCCTTGAGAAGCACCGTTCCAAACTTGATATGGTCGTTGCAACGGATGCAGGGATTCGGAGTTCGACCACGCCGGTACTCATCGAGGAAATTGGCGATGACTTTTTCCGCGAAGACATCGCGAAAGTTCAGCACGTAATGGGGAATACCGATCCGGTCGGCCACCCGTCGCGCGTCCTCGGAAGCGGACAAGCCACAGCACGAGTCGTCGCGCTCCCAGGCGTCCGCCTCGTTCACCTTCGGCGACAAATTGAGGGTCACGCCAACCACGTCGTAGCCCTGCTCTTTCAAGAGAGCCGCGGACACCGCACTGTCGACGCCCCCACTCATGCCAACCACTACCCGCTGCTGAGTCATCGCCAATCCCTTCCTGGTCCCCGTTGGAGTATTATTCTCAGTCTACCAGATCTCTGAGTCGCTCGGAGCGGTTCCTCAGCCGCGCAAATACCGCTTCGCCCAGGTCAGCTTGTGGACGTGGTGGGTTGGATAGCTCTCGTGACCACCGTAGGGATAGACGCGTAGTTCTTTCTCACCGTCGATCCGGTTGTAGGTCGCGAAGACCGTCGACGGAGGACAGATCCAATCCTGCAGACCGACGGTCATCAGCACCGGGCAACGAATCCGGTCGGCCAAATTGAGATTGTCAAAATAGCTCAGGGTTTCGAAAAGCGTGGCTTCCCGGTCCGGGTGGCGCTGGCAGTACAGCGTTAGCTCAAAGTACGGATGTCGGTCGGTGACCTCAACCGCCTCTCGGAAATGGCATAGGTACGGAACCTCGGGCATCGCGAGCTTGGGTCGGGAATCGAGCGCGGCTACCGCCAGGCTCAGGCCCCCACCCTGGCTTACGCCAGCGACGCCGATCCGGTCGGGATCGACTTCCGGCCGGCTCACCGCGAAGTCGAGTGCCCGAACGCAATCAACGTAGACCCCGCGATAGTAATAATCGCGAGACGAGAGAATTCCCTGGGTCATCCAACCGGTGACGTGCCCACCGGGATAGGCACCGGGATCGGTGCTGTCGCCGGACTGTCCGCGGACGTCGACCGCGATAACGCTGTATCCTTGAAGCGCCCACCCCAAGTAATCGTAGATTTGCCCCTTGCTGCCGCTGTAACCGTGGTAAAAAATCAGAGTTGGCTGGCTTTGTGCGCCACTCCGGGCCAAGAACCAGGCCGAGATCCGAGCGCCATGCCAGCCATCGTAGTACGCCTGGTACACGTCGAGCCCATCGACCGGGTAGTCAATCTTCTCGAGGCTGGGGTTGAGCGGGGCCGACGAGGCCTCGGCGAGCGTTTGACGCCAAAAGGCGTTGAGGTCAGCCGGAGCATTGCTCGTCGGCGCGTAGGTCTTCAATTCTTCGAGAGGCAAATCGACTCTGGGCACGCGTCCTCCTAATGAGCGAAGAGTTCTTTATTCAACTTGGTCAGGCCACCTGCGATGTCGCCTTACGACTAGGCTCAGGCGCGTAGATGGCGAACGGAATGACGATGGCGACAAAGAGGGCTGCGACCGCCACGGTTGCGACGATTGGACTCACCTGATCGGCAACGAAGCCAAGCGCGATTGGACCAACAACGTAGCCGAGATCACTAAGGGTGCGGTAGATGCCCATCGTGAGTCCGTTCGCACCCGGCGGGGCAAGGTCAACCGCGTACGCGGTTGCCGGGGAATTATACAGCGAGCTACCGACCCCCCAGAATACCGCGCTGAGCACGAAGAGCGGGTAACCGGCCTGCACGGAAAACAGGAGAAACGACACCGCGACCAATAGGCCACCGGGAATAATCATTGCTTTTCGTCCAAAGCGGTCGGCAAGGATACCAGCCCCGGAAACCATCGCAAAGTTACACAGGCTGGCAATCGTAAATGCCAGCCCGACCTGGGTTTGGGTGAGGCCACCGTAGCGGTAGGCAGTCGCCGGAATGACGGTAAAGATGCCGGCCGTCCGCGCTGCGGTCGACGCAAAGCCAATCAGACCGATCAGAATAAACCCCGGGTTGCGAATAAGCGTCTGAAAAACGTCAATGCCCCTTTGTCCGGCCAGGCGATCGCCGTTCCGCTGAGCCGACGGCCGCGTTTCGGGCAGCCGGGTCAGCCCGACGAATCCAGCCACCATCGCCAGCACGGCGAATGTCAGGAACGGCAGGCGCGGTCCGAAGGCGGTGCTCATCGCCCCGCCGATAATCGGACCGATCGCAACCGCCAATTGAAAAAAGGTCATGTAGACGCTCAGCATGCGGGCGCGGTTCTGACGATTCGAAACGTCGGCGACAATGATCGGTCCGACCACGAGCACCGCTGCCGAGCCAATTCCCGCGATAAAGCGGAAGACCAGGAGCTCGCCGGTCGAACCAGCCAAACTACAGAGCAACGAGCCAACCGCCGCGAAGGCAGCACCAATCACGAGAACGCGCCGTCGTCCAAGATGATCGGTAAGCTGGCCCATGGGGAGATCGAAAAGCAGCCGCCCCAAGCCAAACGCCGCGACCGCCGCGCCAACCGCGGCTTCCGTTCCTCCAAGCTTCTGCACGAAGAACGGCAGAACCGGAATAACAACGCCAAAACCGATCTGATTAATCAGAGTAATAAAACAGATCCAGAGGAGAATGTGGTTGGCGCGAAGCAGTTCCTTCAGTCGCCCGTACACTGGGGCCTCCCATGCCCTATCGGCAGATCTCAAGGATACTGGCTGATCGCGCCGCTGACAATGCCTGCTGTCGCCATTCGCCTTTACGGTGGGCAATTCCGCGTGCTAAGCTGTCAATTCGAACGAAGCCGCACGAGTCGCCGACAAAGAGATTCCAGAATTCTTGGATGAAAGATAGAGGAGGCGCCGGTGCTCGAAGAAGACCAGCTCGTTTCCCCGTCGTCCGAATACCGACCGATCCCCATCTGGTTCTGGAATGGCGACCTCGACGAAGAGGAGCTATGTCGGCAAGTGCGAACAATGGCCGAAGGTGGACTCGGCGGCTTTCAGATTGCCGCACGCACTGGCTTGAGCACCCCCTACCTTTCCAGTCGCTGGTTTGGCTGCGTGGAAGCAGTCACTCGCGAAGCCCAGCGCCACGGCCTGCAGGTCTGGCTAGCAGACGAATATCCCTATCCGAGCGGCGCCAGCGGTGGTGAGCTCACCCTGCGACACCCGGAGTACCGAGCCTGGCAGATGCGCGCCCACTCGCTGACGGCGGGGCCTGGACAATCGGTCGAGTGCCTGGCTCCGGGCAGCATCCTGCTGTACGCCGCCGCCGCGCCCATCGTGAACGGTGTGACTGACTGGACCCGAGCAATCGACCTGCGCGATCAAGTTGGGATCAGCCAACCGGAACCGGTCTTCGTCGAGCCTGCCTTTGGCTACAGTGGGAAACGCACCTTCGCCTTTGGCCCGCGCCCAAAGCTCAGTTGGACTGCCCGATCGTCGTCTTCATGGGAGATCTGGCTCGTCGCCGCTGCAGAGTTAGCGCCGTACAAGTTCTATGGACATTACGTCGATCTCTGCAACCCGGAAGCGGTCGGCGCTTTCCTCGAGACGACCTACCAACGTTACGTCGAACGTCTCGACCCGACGGTTCTTCGCCAGATTGCTGGCTTCTTTCTGGACGAAGCTCATCCCCAGTCCTGGTCGTGGGAGCTGCCCACCGCCTTTCAAGAACGCACTGGCTACGATCTGCTGCCCGTTCTCCCCGCTCTGTGGACGGATATTGGACCAAAAACCGCCCAGGTTCGTTACGACTATTGGCAGACGATCACCACGCGCTTCGTGGAAAGCTTTCACCGTCCAATAGCTGAATGGTGCCAGGCTCATAACCTGCTGCTGAGCCTCGAGGTCGACTCCCCGCGCAACCTCGTGCAACGCTATGCCGACATTGGGGGCAATGATCCGGGCCACGAAAAGGTCGGCCTGCCGCTAGAGGAGATTCGAACGCCACCCCGCCCGCGCTACCGTGTGAACCCACGCTTTGCAGCGTCTCTGGCCGCGCAGGTAGGGCGGAATCGGGTCCTTGACGAGAGCTTTCACAGCGCCGGCTGGTCGCTGACCCTTCAAGATATGAAGGCGATGGTCGACCGTTTGGCTGCGCAGGGGGCCAATCTCTTTGTTTTTCACGCTTTCTTTTACACCGTGGACGGCCTCCGCAAGTGGGACGCGCCGCCCTCCCAATTTCTGCAAAACCCCTATTGGCCGCATTTCCCACGTTTTACCGACTATGTCGGCCGACTCTGCTACGCCCTTTCCGGCGGCCAGCGCGTCGCGCCGGTGGCATTGGTCGACCCGATCACCTCGCTCTGGAGCCACGGCGGCGTCGGCACCGGCGTCGCTGGACCCGGTCCGGGTCCGGATGCCCTGGCCACGCGGATCGGCGCCGACTGGCAATACCTCATGGGGGAGCTCGAAGCGGCGCAGCGACCGTTCGACACGCTCGACCCGTTACTCCTGGCGGAAGGAACGGTTGACCAGGGCACGCTACGACTGGGCAACGCGACCTATCGGGTGATCGTTCTCCCACCGCTTACGTCTCTCGAGGCAGCAGCCTGGGCAAAGATCGAAGAGTTTGCCGCGTCGGGTGGCCAGGTGGTCGCCTGCGGACGGCTGCCTGACGAGCAAATCGAGCCAGCGAGCGACATCGCGACACGTTGCGCGGCGTTTTTTGACGCGAACCCAGCACAGTTGCGTCAAAAGTACGAACATCCCGCTGCGCAAG
>DATLSK010000127.1:0-7119 GCA_035534155.1 Chloroflexota bacterium
ACCACGTATTCACCCACTTCGTCAGTCTACCGTGCCGCAACGTGCCGTCCCAGAGGTGGCCGACCAATGAGACTTTGGGGTGGACGCTTCAGCGCCGAGCCGGATCGACTGGTCCAAGAGTTCGGCCAATCGATCGACGTCGATCGGCGGCTGTATCGCCAGGACATCCTGGGTAGTATTGCTCACTGCCGCATGCTTGCCGAGACCGGCATCATTGGCGGCGAGGAAGCCACGGCCATCGAAGCGGGACTGAAACAGGTCGCCCGGGAGATTGCCGCGGGTGATTTCACCTTCGATTACGCACTCGAGGATATTCACACCCACGTCGAATCGCGCTTACGCGCGCTGATTGGGCCGGTCGCGGGGAAGCTGCACACTGCTCGGAGTCGGAACGACCAGGTGGCCCTCGACGCCCGTCTTTTTCTCCGCGAAACGATTCTCGACACCCTGGATCGGCTCGCCGACCTTCAGGACACGTTTCAGGACCGGGCCGTGGTGTGGGACTCGGTCATCGCGCCCGGCTACACCCACCTGCAGCGGGCGCAACCGATTCTCCTCGCCCACCACATGCTCGCCTACCACGAGATGTTCGGACGCGACGCCGCCCGCTTTCAGGACGCCTACGCCCGAGTCGACGTGCTCCCTCTCGGCGCGGGCGCGTTAGCCGGGTTACCATACCCAATCGACCGCCAATTCGTCGCCGAACAGCTTGGCTTCGCGGCGATCAGTCGGAACAGCTTGGACACCGTAGGCGACCGCGATTTTGTTGTCGAATACCTGAGCGCGAGCTCCTTAACCATGGCGCACCTTTCGCGGCTTGCCGAGGAAGTGATTCTCTGGACGACGAGCGAGTTTGGCTACCTGACCTTATCCGATTCGTTCACCACCGGCAGCAGCATTATGCCGCAAAAGAAGAATCCGGACGTTGCCGAGCTCATCCGCGGGAAAGTTGGCCGCGTTTACGGCCATCTCATGCACATGCTCGTCACCCTCAAAGGACTTCCCCTCGCCTACAACCGCGACCTCCAGGAAGACAAAGCGGCGCTCTTCGACGCCATCGACACTCTGCTGCCCAGCTTGATCCTGGCCTCCGGCATGCTGCGCCAGGCGACCGTCGACGCCGAGCGCCTGGCGACCGCGGCGGCCGCGGGCTTTAGCCTGGCTACTGACGTCGCCGATTATCTGGTAGCCAAGGGAGTTCCCTTCCGCGAGGCCCACGCCCTGGTTGGTCAAGTCGTTCAACGTTGCCTGGCCACTGGCTACGACCTGGCAACCCTCCCGTTAGTGGAGTACCAGGCGATCTCACCCTTATTCGACGAGGCAGTCCACGCCATCGACGTGCAACGCTCGGTCAATGCCCGCGACGTTCCCGGTGGCACCTCTCCCCGTCAAGTACAGATTCAGCTTGCCGCGGCCCGTCAAGCCACGGCTGGAATCCGGGTTTGGATCGACGAGCGTCGTCGGCGCCTTCCGGATCTGAGCCTGCTCGCCCCCTAGCTTAAGGCAGATTCGCCCCTCGATTTCATTCAAAAACCGTATCTTTTCAGCATCATTGGAGTTTTTTAAGGTTTCTGAGGCTTGACTCGGTCGTTTGGCTCCCCGTATAATGCGCCAAGCGAGGCAATCGGCGAGCGCTGGTGGTCCGGCTGGACCACTCATTGACGAGACATTGGCTGGTGAACCGTCCGATTGGTCGCGCGACGTGACTGGAAGTTGTTCCATCATCGACGATGGCCCCGACGGCTGGCACGATCCTACGTGGGCAATGATTCTCTCGGTCCGATGCTGGACTTGAGTATGGCTGGGCCCGCCGGTGAAAATGCATGTCTTCCTCTCGTACGACGAATGGTCAACCTGTCCGCCGATCGAGGGCGTCGCGGTCGAATCAGCTCCGCTTGCAACTGGCATTGGTACCGCCGCGGGTTTGGGGTCACGCGGTCGTCATGGTCCTTTGTTTGGCGGTCGCCTACGCTGGACGTACCAGTAGTTTCTCCCACAACTTCAACTCGTTGTCCCTCGGCCCAACGCTCTTTGCCCCTTCTGCTTTTGCGCCAGGGGGAAATCCGGCCGGTGATATGCTGGCGCCTTCGCTGGGGATTAATACCTGCTCGGTTGCCAGCGCTTGTAGCCCGGCCCCCGAGCGGCTGCAAATCATGCACTACCAGGTCCAGAACGGTGACACTTTGGCCGATCTGGCCAATCGTTTCGACATCAGCGAGAACACGATTGTTTGGGCAAATGATCTCTCGTCCGACGGGACGCTCGCTCCCGGCCAGCAGCTCACAATCTTGCCGGTTTCTGGAGTTCTTTACACGACCCGGCCGGGCGATACCGTGGCAACCCTCGCCACGCGCTTTCAGTCCGACGCCGCGGCGATTGGACAGTTCAACCAGCTCAAGAATACCGACCAGTTGACATCGGGCACACAACTGGTGATCCCGGGTGGTCGACTGGAAGACCTTCCACGACCGGCCCTGGCCTCGCGTTCGTTCGTGCGTCCGGGCCCGGTCGATTCCACGACGTCGTCCAATCCGGCACCTCAAGTCGCGTCGCCGGCGCAAATAAGTGCCGCCCGCAAGCCGAATTTTAGCGACCCGATCCCGAAGATTCCGTTTTCTCAGCGGTCGGTCGCTCCAAAACCTCTGACGCCAATGACCTACTCGGTTACCGCTGGCGATACGCTGTCTTCAATCGCCGAACACTTTGGGGTATCCGCGGACAGCATTGCCGCGGCAAGTGGCATTGCGAACAGTCAAGATTCGCTGCAGATCAATCAAAAGCTCACGATTCCACCGGTGACCGGCGCTTTGCACGTTGTCCAAAGTGGCGATACCCTCGAAGGAATCGCCGCCCGTTATTCCGTGGACCCGAGTACGATTAGTCGCGCCAATGGTCTGCAGGATCCTTTCACTCTCCAAATCGGTAAAACGCTCGTCATTCCGAATGGCAAGCTGCCCGATTCGACGACGACCGCCCCGGCCGCGACGCCGGCCCCAGCGCCCACTCAATCGTCTTACACTGTTCAAGAAGGCGACAGTATCTCGAGCATTGCGACGAGCTTTGGGGTCGACCTACGGTCGATCATTGATGCGAACGGTCTGACTGAGCCATATCTGCTTCAGCCAGGTCAACAGATCGTGATCCCTGGTGCCAGTCAACCCGCGCCGGCCGCTACGCCCGCACCAGCGACGCCGACGCCGGCCCCGGCCCCACCACAGCAGCGCAAGACGTACATCGTCCAAGCCGGTGACACCCTGTCCAACATCGCCCAGGCGTTTGGTGTGGATCTCAGTCGAATCGCGGGCGCGAACAGCATTTCGGATCCCTCCGCGCTCCAGCCCGGCCAGCACATCGTGATCCCGGGGGTCAACGATTCGACGACGGCCAGTAGCCAGCCTGTCCACGCACCGGCTCCGGCGCCCGCGGTGGCCCAGGTAGCGGCCGTCAGCCACGCGGCGGTGGCCCGCGTCGCGGTGATCGCCAAGCCGGCACCGGCCCCGAAGCCCGCTCCGAAGCCGGCGACGAGCGGCGGCAGCGGTTGGAACATCGTCGCAGCCGCGTCGAAGTATCTGGGTGTTCCCTACGTGTGGGGCGGCGTTTCGCCGAGCGGTTTCGACTGCTCCGGTTTCGTTTGGTACGTGTATCAGCGAGCGGGTGTGCCGATTCCCCGCGATATGTGGGGTCAATTGCAGAGCGGCGCCCGGGTTGCGCGCAACAATCTCCAGCCCGGCGACATCGTCTTTTTCGCGAATACGTATGAGGCCGGTCTTTCCCACGACGGTATCTACATTGGCGGGGGCCGGTTTATCAACGCTGTCGACTACGGGATTGGGGTCGCGGTCAGCAACATCAACGACAGCTACTGGTCGGGCCACTACGCTGGAGCGACGCGGCCCTGGTAGAGCAGGTAGAATGGCACGGGTCTTCACGCTCGGCGAAGCAAATCGTCTCGTTCCCCGTTTGGAAAATCTGTTCGATCGCCTGAATCGGTTGCGCGCAAGCGCGCAACCGATTCAGGCGTCTATGACCCACGTCGAACAGTACGGATACTCGAATGGCGTCGATCAAGCAACGAAACTTCGCGAGCTACGTGGCCAGCTCGACGCAAAACTGAACGAGCTAAAGGTTGTCTTCGAGGAAATCACGGCCCTCGGCTGTGAAGTGAAGGACGCCGAGGTGGGATTGGTCGATTTTCCAGCCGAACGCGACGGTCGCGTCGTATACCTGTGCTGGCGGCGCGGCGAGGATCAGATTCGCTATTGGCACGAGTTAGACGCCGGATTCGCCGGTCGTCAGCCCCTCTAGAGTCGCCCGGACTCTACCACACGGTTGGCTTTCAATATTTGTTGTATTCGATTAACCAGGACAGAAGTCGCTCGCGCAAAGGTCGTGGCCGAACGTAATCGGCGTCGGTTCGCGCCTCGACGTCTTGATCGATTGCCTGCCAACCGATTCGACCGGTCGACCGCGCGGCATCGCTCCGTGCTTGCCTCGAGTCGAGGCCCACTTCGAGCATTGCCACTTTACATCTCTCCGTTTCTGGTTGCCCGATATCGTTCCCACTCTGAAAGGCATCGGCAGAGCCGCGGCCAATCAGCCCACGACCTGCTCGTTCCTTTCAGAGCAGAAACCGCGTCAATTATCGCTCGATTGGTAATCCCGCCTTGGTCCAGGCAACCGTGCCGCCCTCGAGATTATATAATTTCTCGAAGCCGACTGCCGCGGCCATTTCACAAGCGACGGCACTCCGCTGGCCCATCGCACAGACGAAGAGTAAGTTGTCGCGCTTGAGAAATTCGCGCGGACGCGCCAAAAGCGTGTTCAACGGAACCAGGGTCACCCCCGGAATGTGTCCTTCGGCGTACTCATTCGGCTCGCGGACGTCGATAACCGCGACGTCACCGGATTCGATCAACTTCTGGGCTTCGCCGACGTTCACCCGAACGAAGGGCTCGGCCACGGGCTGCTGGCTCACCACTTTCACCTCACCAATACACGATCCACTGATCGTGCGACCAGGGATCACCGGGAGTCTAGCTTGGCCCAGCTTGGGATGTCAAGCAAAACCTGCGACTGACGGGTATAATCAGAAGACAAGGCTTATCGAGATGGTGTGGTGGAAGAATGCAACAGCAATCGGTTGACGAACCCATTCGCGTACTGGTAATCGCAGCACACCCGGATGATCCAGAATTCGCCTGTGGGGGAACCAGCGCCCGCTGGGCCGCCGAAGGCAAGGAAGTTTACTACCTGGTCTGCACCCGGGGCGACCGGGGAAGCAGCGATCCCGAGATGACGAGCGAGCGGCTCGTGCAGATTCGCCAGGGCGAGCAGCGCGCCGCCGCCAGAGTGATCGGAGCAAAGGAAGTCAACTTCCTTAACTTCACCGATGGTGAACTCGCGCCGACCTACGAGTTTCGGGAAGCAATCGTTCGTGAGATTCGGCGTGTCCGCCCGGATTGTGTTATGACGCACGACCCCACATCGGTGTACACCGCCGGCTCGCTGAATCATCCCGACCATCGCGCCGTCGGTACGGCCACCCTCGATTCGGTGTATCCAACTGCCCGGGATCGACTGAACTATCCCGAACACGAACAAACGGGTCTGTTGCCCCACAAGGTCAAGGAAGTATATCTCTGGGGCGCCCCGAATCCAAACGTCTGGGTCGACATAAGCTCAACCTTTGAGACGAAGATCGAATCACTGCGCTGTCACGTAAGTCAGGTCGGCAAGGCCGAGCAGCTCGCAGAACGGCTGCGCGAGCGCGCTCAAAAGGTGGGGGAACCACAGGGGATTCCACTCGCCGAGGCGTTCTTCAAGGTCGCAATGGCGCGATAACTCCAGAAGCGGTACAATCGAATTACCTTTTCGCCTGGTTCGTATGAGTAAGGAGCCACAGAATACTATGGCCGCACAGAAAATAACGGAAGCGGACGTGCTGCGGGCGTTAGGCACCGTGCAAGACCCCGACCTCCACCGCGACTTAGTCTCGCTTGGCATGATCGAAAAGCTCTCGGTCGATAACGACGCGGTGAGCTTTACGGTCGTGCTAACAACCCCGGCCTGTCCGCTGAAGGGCAAAATCGAAAGCGATTGCCGACGCGCGGTGAGCGCCATTCCTGGTGTGAAGCAAATCAACGTGGCCATGGATGCGCGCGTTCCGGCGGGACGCGGCCAGCATGGCAAGCAAGGCGTCCCGAACGTCAGTAATATTATCGCGGTTGCCTCCGGGAAGGGCGGCGTTGGCAAGACGACGGTCGCGGTAAACGTGGCCCTGGCGCTCAGCGAAACCGGCGCGCGGGTCGGCGTCCTTGACGCCGATGTGACCGGCCCCAATGTGCCAATTATGCTCGGCGTGAGCGGGGAGCCGCACGCGGTGAACGGCAAGATCGAGCCACTCACCGCGTATGGTGTCAAAGTGATTTCGATCTCGTTCTTCGTACCGGAAGGCACGCCAGTCATCTGGCGCGGCCCCATGGTCGGAGGAGCCATTCAGCAGTTTCTCAACGACGTCAGTTGGGGCCAGCTTGACTATCTCGTCGTCGATCTTCCCCCGGGCACCGGCGACGCCTCGATCTCACTCGCCCAGCTCATTCCCTTGAGTGGCGTGGTGATCGTTTCCACGCCCCAAGACGTGGCGCTGCTCGACGCGACGAAGTCGCTGGCAATGTTCCAGAAGCTCGAAGCACCCATCGTCGGTCTGGTCGAGAATATGAGCTACTTCGTTTGCCCACACTGCAATGAACGGGTCGACATCTTCGGCCACGGTGGGGCGGAGCACGCGGCAGAACGATTGAATCTTCCGTTTCTCGGGCGAGTTCCGTTGACCCCGGAGATCCGAGTTGGTGGCGACCAGGGCGTTCCGGTGTTGCGGAGCAACCCCGAATCGGTTGAAGCGGACGCGTTCCGTCAAATTGCCGCCCAGATCGCGGCGCGTATCAGTGTTTTGTCGCTCGGGCCCGGCGGCAAGCGTCCCACCTGGGTTCCTCTCCCCATGGCCCAGAGCTAAATCATTTCGACTTAAACAAAGCCAGAGCACCCGCTCGCGCGAGCGGGTGCTCTGGCTTTGTTTAAGTCGAAATGATTTAGCTCTGGGCCATGGGGAGAGGAACCCAG
>DATLSK010000128.1:0-9640 GCA_035534155.1 Chloroflexota bacterium
CGGGCAAATATCCTTGCCGCATTGCTCGCCAATGCTGCCAATGAGCCAGCCGTTCTGAGCATCGACAAATTGCAGTGCACGCGGGCTCAGCAGGATACGTCCCTCGGCCAACCATGACTGGCCACCATTTGACGTGGTGAATGGAATCGTCCGGCACACCGCGCTCGCCTGGCCATTTGCTCCCGTTGGACAATCCGCCGCCACGATGACACCATGGTTCGGATCGACGAATGACATACCCACCAGGTGAGCTGACGTGGGGAATAGCTCACCCGAAGCGACCGATTGGCTCGTCGATCGAGCGCACCCACTCAGCACCACGACGAGAAACACGCTCAATACAATAGCGCGACGCGCGATCCGATTCATCAGAAAGTCTCCCCGTGCCTCGGTTCATAACCAGACCGTTTGTGCGCTACCGACCAGGACGGTCCGCCCATGAACCATGCCCCCGAGATCCTACCGCGTACGTTGGTCAAACGCAAGAAGCAACACGGCTACCGAGCATCCGTCCGTACCATGGCATTGTTGCGTTTTACTTGACACCCTGGGCGACGGTCGATTATCCTGAGATTGCCTTATTAGGTGACGATATCAGTTCTCGGTGGATCCTGGTTTGCGCGTCACCACTATGGCAGACGCCGTTATACGGCAGCCCCCGACGCGGCGCGGCGTTCGGAACCGGCAGAATGGCGTCGATTGCAGGCCGCGAGGAGGGCGCTTTAGCGTGGACGAAACAACTCAGAATGGTCGACGGATCCGTCTCCTGTCGATGGTGCGATCGGAATTCCCCGCTCCTCACGCCACGCGGACGATCGATCCGATTCCCGTGTCGAGTGGCGATGCCGAATGGTACCTGGAGAACATCTCCTGCCAGTATGCCTGTCCGGCGATGACCGACGTAGCGCGCTACATCGCGCACATCGCGTCGGAGGACTATGATTCGGCTTACGACATCAACCTGGAAGATAACGTGTTCCCTGGCCTGCTGGGACGCGTCTGTGCCCGCCCCTGCGAAGCGGCGTGCCGACGCGGCCGAGTGGACGAACCAATCGCCATCTGCTATTTGAAGCGCGTGGCCGCCGACTACCGCAAGCGCAAAGGGCTGCCCACCCGGGCGCCAAGAACCAAGAATCGGCGCGTCGCCGTCGTTGGCGCAGGACCGGCGGGGCTTGCGTGTGCACGTGACCTGTGCTTTCTGGGTTATGAGGTCGTGGTCTACGAGGCTCTCTCGGTCGCCGGTGGTATGTTCACCGCGGGAATTCCGGCCTGGCGCCTGCCGCGCGACATTTGCAAGGAAGAGATCGACGACTACTTCGCGTCAATCGGCGTCGAGATCCGCCTGAACTCGCCAATTGGTAAAGATCTGCCGCTCACCAAGCTGGTCGACGAGTACGACGCCGTGTACCTTGGTGCAGGCACTCAGAAGCCGCAAACCGTCGGCATGAAGAACGAGAACATCGAAGGAGTGTACCCCGGCCTCGCCTTCATGGAGCGGGTGAACCTCGGCCCCTTACCGCGCGTTGGCCGTCGAGTGGCGGTCATCGGTGGTGGCTTCACCGCGATGGACTGCTCGCGGTCCTCGTTGCGGATGGGCGCCGAGAAAGTCTACGTCCTCTACCGGCGGTCTCGGAGCGAGATGTTGATCTACGAAGAAGAAGCGCACGAGGCCGAGCACGAGGGGATCGAGTTCCAGTTCCTGGTTCAGCCGCTCGAAGTACTGAGCAACGATGGCAAGACAGTTTCCGGTTTACGCTGCATCCGCAACCGCCTGGGCGAGCCCGATGCGTCAGGCCGACGCCGACCGATTCCCATTGAAGGCTCGGAATTCGACATCGAGCTTGATATGGTAATCGCCGCCACCGGTCAGAATGCCGATGGCAGTTGGATTCCGCAGGAGCTTGGCGTTAAGACGACCCGTGACGGTCGACCGGTTGTCGATTCAGTCACCTGGATGACCGATTGCCCCGGCCTCTTCGCCGGTGGCGACTATACCTCCGGCGCCCGGAATCTGATTTCGGCCATTGCCGATGGCAAGAAGGCCGCGGCATCGATCGATCAGTATCTCCGTGGCGAGCGCGACGAGATCTCCTATAAGGCACGTTTCGATTTCGTTCCCCACCTGGAAAATGTCTCCGACTACTGGTACGGGATCGAGCAGGAGATTCGCGACGATCAAGATAGTAAGGCGACGATCGTCACTCCGCAGGACGCCGCGATCCGGGCCTCGCGCGTTCCGGCTTCGGTTTGGTCATCCGAGGCGATGCGCCGCCGTCTGATGGTCGGCGACGACTACGTGCTGATCGATCGCCAATCGATGCCCGGACTCGACCTCCAACGTCGCTGGGACCTCAATCACGAGGTTGAGCTTGGCTACGAGCGAGGTCCGGCCTACGAGGAAGCCAAGCGCTGTCTGCAGTGTCAGCTCAACATTTTCCTCGATGGTCCAAACTGCATTCTCTGTAATGGTTGCGTCGACGTGTGCCCCACGAAGGTATTGTCGATGGTTTCGCTCGACCGGATCGGTTCGGTTGACGCCGATCAAGGCCACCCGATTCTGGCGCAGACCGAAAAATGGCCGGCCGGCGCCGCCATGCTGATGGACGAGGACCTTTGCATTCGCTGCGGCCTCTGCATCTATCGGTGTCCCACCAACTGCATTACGATGCAGCATTACGAGCCAGAATTCAAAAAGGTCGCGACGATTCCCCTCGAATCGATCAAAATGCGTCAGCCAGTCGGGCCCAAAAGCTAAATCTAGCTCGGCCCTACCGAGCAAAAGAGCCCAGCCGTCGTACGGCTGGGCTCTTTTGCTCGGTAGGGCTCCGACTCCCTACTTTTGCCGGAGCAAAGCGGTCTTGAGAATCCAGCCGGCCCATGCTCCGTAGTATTTTTGATAGTAGCGCTGCAATCCACGCAAATAGTGCTGACGGCGCGCCAGGTCAGCGTAGCTCGGCCGACTGAGGTGAGTAACCTCGACCTCGGGAACGAAATATACGTCCCAGCCTTGCTGACGGCAGCGCCGACACCAATCGACGTCTTCGAAGTACAAAAAGAAACCGTCATCCAGCCAACCGACCTGCTCCCACGCCTCACGTCGAGCGATCAGACACGCTCCACTCACCCAGTCAACCGTTCGCGCGTCGCCGCCTGCCCACTGATGAAGAGTCTGTCCGCGCAGGCGTTCCCAACCTCGGCGGACTAAATAAGTGAGCGACGGATCTCCACCGTAGGAAAACGGCTGCGGGGTACCGTCGAGCCCCATCAACGCCGGTCCCACCGCCCCGACCCGAGGATGGTCGTCAAGAAACGCGACAAGCGTTGACAGCGCACCAGCCGGTATTTCGACGTCGGGATTGAGCAGGCCAATCCATTGACCGCGCGCTGCCGCCAATCCACGGTTCGCCGCGGCCGCGAAGCCAAGATTGTCAGCATTCTGGAGTAAACGAACCTCGGGGAAACGCGTGGCCAGCGCAACAGCGCTGCCGTCACTGGACGCATTGTCGACGACGATGACTTCGGTAGGAACGTCGTCGCGCTGAAGTGCACTCTCCAGACAGCGCTCGAGCGCCCGTCCGGCGTTGAAGTCGACCACGACGAGCGAAATCAGGCGGTTACTCGAGAAATCACCGTCGCTCATTCGATCACCCGAACAGTCGCCTGGAGATCGATCAACCCTGACGCCGCTCCTCCGAACACCGCGATGTCAGCTGCCACGTCATCCGCAACGAGAGGACGCGCGAGTGAAGCAATTGTCCGAAACGTACGTGAGCGACCTTCGGGACCACCGACCAGGGTCAGGGCTGGTATCCAAAAATCAATCGATCGCGGCTCCCGGCCTTCCACCTTCCCCAGACTGAGCCCCGCCCGCCGGGAATCGGTCTGATAGACGACGAGACCTCCCGCCGTGGCAAAACGCAGCTCGATGACCGGATCGACCGCGGTGCCGTCGAGGTGGAAGACAACCCGAACGTGGAGCGGCTGCCCGGACAGCACCTCGTCAATCGGCTCACTCCGTTCGTTCCGGAGCTCGACCGCCTGAATCGTTCCATCTTTCCGACTTGGCGCGGCCGGCTCATTCACCGCTCGTCGATAGGCGTTGATGGTATCCTGCGCCGGTCCAATCGTCTGGAGAACGCCGTGATCGATCCAGACGGCTCGGTCGCAGAGTACGCTGACCGTTTCTAAGGCGTGAGAAACGTAGACGACGGTAACGCCGGATCGCTGCAGCGATTGGATCCGTGCCAAACACTTGCGCTGGAAAGACTCATCACCCACCGCGAGCACCTCGTCGACGAGGAGAACTTCGGGTTCGACGTGAGCGGCAATCGCGAAAGCTAGTCGCATGTACATACCCGAGGAATAGTGCTTGACTGGCGAATCGACGAATCGATCGAGCTCAGCGAACTCGATAATCGCGTCGAACTTCCGGCGAACGTCGGCCCGACTTAACCCAAGCAACGCGCCGTAGACAAACACATTCTCCCGTCCCGAGAACTCCGGGTGAAACCCGGCGCCGAGCTCAATCAAGGCTGAGACGCTCCCTTCGACCCGGACTTTCCCACCGGTTGGCCGCATGATCCCACTGACCAATTTGAGCACCGTGCTCTTCCCGGATCCGTTCGCGCCAATCAACCCAATTGTTTCGCCGGCCGCGACCTCGAACGAAACGTCGCGCAACGCCCAGAATGTCTTGCTCGGCTCGCGACGAGTGAAACGTTGGACCACTTCTCGAACCGACGTTGGACGGCGCCCTGCCAGGCTAAAGCGTTTGGAGACGTTAGCGATCTGAATCGACGGCACGATCGCCTCCCAATATCTCCAAAGCTTTCGCCAATCGCGCCTGAAACGCGGCCGCCCCGAAGTCCTGGGCACGAACCATCGCCGCCTGGGCCAGCTTGTCCCGGCGGGCCTCGTCGGCCGCCAACTCCGCGCTCGCCGTGATCAGCTCATTAGGTATCGTCCAGAGGATACCGTTCACCCCTGAATTCACGATTTCCGGCTGCCCACCTTTGCCCAACACGACTGGCACGCATCCGGCCGCCATCGCCTCAACGGTGGTGATCCCAAAGTGCTCGAACCGTTCGGGATGGAGGTCCTCGTCCTCGCCGTAGCCCGCGGCGTGCCAGAACAGCTTGCTCTGGGCATAGAGCTCCTCGAGCTCAGACAAACGACAATTTATGTGTAGGTGGATCGAAGAATCCTCGGCTGCCGCCTTCTTTACCGCTTTAAGATAAGCCTCGTTGGATTCGGTCGCCGAAAACCCACCTGCCAGATGGTACTCCCAGGATGCCAAAGCACCACGCTTGGCGTCCTGAAAAGCGCGAATCAGTTCGAGATGTTTCTTATTGTGACTCCCGGCAAAGAAACGTCCAACACTCAAGATCCAATTGCGCTTGTTGCCGGGGCGGAGACGCTCGACGTCGACCGCCGGATACAGAACGAAGCTGTCCTTGGCCCAGTAGCGTTGAATCCAGCTTCGGGTAAACTCCGAGTTGGCAAAAATCAACTGATACCCATCGAAGATACCACTTTGGTGGCGACGGTTGGCTACGGCTTGCGCGGCGCCAAGCGCCAACCGACCCACGAGCGTCTGGTCGCTCGATCGCCCGCCGCTACCGAAGATTGCCTGACGGAGCAAGAGTCGCCCGCGCTCGCCGGCGACTCGCATGACTGAAAGGCGAACGATGCGCTTGAAGCGATTATAGGCCGAGAGCGCCTGGGCCTGCTCGACACTTGTCGCCGGGAAATAGACCACGAGTGCGTTGCGCCGTCCGAGCGGCGCGAAGTAATCAAGATGCGACGCGTTGATGAAGAGATCGTAATTCGCGCTCAGACGGGCGATTTCGCCAAACCCCGGCGTATCCGGCACCACGAGAACCCGAGCGCCGGCCAGGCTTAACCCTAATCGGCGCTCCATTTCGGCAAGATCGACCGGCTGATGGGTGAGAAAATCGAGCGGGCCACGCCGGGCGAGAACCTCCGCGATGGCCCCGACGTGCTTTTCTCCCCCGCCCATCGTCTGAAGCCAACGGTTATAAATACCAACTCGGGGTGTCCGAGGATCAAACGTCCTCGTCAGGATCTTCGTCCTCTTCCGGCAGGTGCGACGCTGCGACCCGCGGCAGTATCGGAGGCGCCTCGGTCAAGGCGTTGCGCCGGCCAGTCGGTTTTCCCAGTTTCTTAACGACATCCCGATATTGCTGAACGAACTTCTCCACCGCGGCCTCGTCAGCATCCGGTTTCGGCCCGACCAGAGCCACGCCTTCGATTCCCGCGTCGCGCAGCACCTCGAGATCATCGGTCGCGAGCTCCCAGGACGGGAACGCGATGATCGGTCGGTGAATGGCATCCGCCGCCGCGCGGCTCCCCGCCACGTCAGTAATCGTCATGAACGGCGGACTATCGTTTGCCCGGTTAATCCGCACCAACGCACTCTGTAACGACAAATCGTTGATGCCCCGCGCCAGGCCGCCGCTTTGCTGATCCAGGATCGCCAGGCGGCCGACGTGGCTCAGTTCGAGAAAAGTCGCCGGTATCAGGTGAGGGTAAGCGGCGATGAAATCGACGCCGAGCCCGTCCAGCTTACGCAGGTCGGCCGACGACAGCGAGCCGTTCGACCCCACGATCACACCGACGATCGCCGAATCGCCGACCGCTTTGCTAACCTCTTCAATCGCCGCCTCTTCGCCCGTCAGGTCGCCCGTCTCGGTCAAAAGATCTGTCGACGCGCCGCAAATCCGCAAAGCGATTGCGTCTGCCCCCGATTTGACCGCGCTGATCGCGAGTGATGGGTCGTTCCGCGGAATGACCGCGACCAGGAGCAGTGCCGCGGTCGTTACTTCGGGTGCTCGACCGAACCCAATCGGAGACGGCGCTCCCTTACTGATTTGTCGCAGGCGATCGATCAATTTACTCTTGAAAGTGTCTTGTCCGTTTGCAGGCATCAGCCCTCCGTTAGATTCCGACGAGCCGTCCGTTCGTTGCTGCCTCGACCTGATCTCGGTGTTCAAAAACAAAGGGCTTGATCGTTCCGGTGCCGTCGAACTCCAGTAGGTGCGGGTCCCCAACGACCGAGACGTTCGGGTTCTGGAGGACTTCGTCGAGCAGCGATTCCGAGACCTCGAGCTCGCCAAGGTGTAAGGTGTCTTGAATTCGTACCACCCGCGCCCGCGAACGCGTCGCCAGCGGCAGACGAGAAAGCGCGGTTTCGATTGCTCGCTGATCGGATGAGAGAGTGATTGGGATGCGTCCCCGGTCCAGAAAACCGCTCGTGATCACATTGACCGCCATCGTGGCCTCGTCGATCTGGTCGCGAAGCCGTTGACTGATCAAGTCGGCCAGTCCCACGCCAACCGCATTACCGTGGGATTCCTCGGTCAATCCGAGCGTGACGATTGTCTGAATGCGCGGCCGCTTTGGCTCCGGCACTCCGTGAATCCGGATCCGTCCGATAACATTGGTATCCATCCCGGTGCCCGAAATATTTTTACCGAGCCAATCCACGATCAGCACATCGATCGCGTCGACCGGTAGGGAGGGATAGGTGCGCCGGTGCTTGCGCAGCAGCCGCTTCTCGCCCGCCTCCAGCTCTCTGGCGTCGAATGTCGCGATTTCGCAGGTCTCGTCGTAACCGTTTTCAAGCGTCGCGACGCCGAGAAGAATCGGCGCTTTGGCCAGGGTTACCCGGGCTACCCGCGGAACGTAGTGTTTCAGTCCCCACGCTCCGTAGCTATGGACCAGGTCAGCTTGCGCCTGCTTGCCCAGCCCAATGCAGATCATCTTGAGCACGCCGCTTTCCACTTCGCCATGGAAATCGGTATGCTTCTTGATCCGATTGACGACGATGATGCCGTCGGCGCTCGCCGCGTGCTTGTCCAAATAAACCGGCAGCCCATCGTCAGTCGTCCCGATCTGAACGACGTCCATCGACGAACGAATCGGGCAGCGTACGAAGGCCTCGGTGACTCCCAGCGACGCGAGGATCTCTACCTGGCCCTCGGCCGTGGCTCCCCCATGACTGCCCATCGCCGGAATGACGAACGGCTCGCCCCCTACCCGCCGCACCGCTTCGGCCACGCCGCGGACAATTCGGGCGATGTTGGCAACGCCTCGGCTGCCGGCGGCGATCGCGATTTGCTGCCCCGCCGTCACCCGCCCGGTCAGGCGTCGCTCCACGTCACGGATGACAACGCTATCGAGATCCAGCAAAACCCGATCGAAAAGCCTTTGGCGAACTCGCACCATAGTCGGGAGATCCATGGGCAACCTCCCGCGTCGAAAAACGGATTGGCACGAGAGCGAGCGAGCCCCGGCCGTGCCGACTATGACTTCGACGCGCTACGCTGATTATACTACGTCGCGCCGTCGGCACCGTTCATTGGCTCAACGTGGACCAGAACGCTTCCCATACCTGGAATCCGGGCACGCAGGGCCTGCTCCAAACGCTCCACGCGCTGGTGCGCTTCCCCCACCGGCATCCTTGGCACGAACACCCAATGGAGGACAACGTCCCGTTCCCTGCCACGTCCGGCCGGACGATAGAACCGCACCTCGTGGCAACATTCCGGTCCCAGCGCATTGGTGGCCACGACTTGGATCTGCCGCACCAGTCCGATTTCGTGACGAGTAACGTCCAGCCGACGAGCGATCTCTGGCGGCTCGATCGCCAGATGCGTGTTCACATCTCGAATCCGCGCATTAGCCATGCTAATCCGTCGCTCCAAATCGCTCGCCAGTGCGCGCGCCAGTAGATGCACTCGATCGACGACGGTTTCAGCACCATCCCAGACTGCCCGTCAACAATCCAATGACCAACTTCGCAATACCGAGCAGAACGACTGCAACGATTGAGACAATCGCGACGGAACGTTTGTCGGCTCTCAGAAGTCCCTGGGTCTGGCTATGCGATTCAAAGTCAATCATGGTTGGTTCGCTCAGTTGGGGCGTGGAAACAATTCGGGTGCACCCGCCGGTGCACCCTTACCTCGAGTCTATGCCAATTTCTGCCCGTGCGCAAATCGTGTCGGGTCACGGTCACCGGTTGCACCGATCAAAACCCATCAGGGGGATGACTATTGCCTTATTGTCCAGGAATTTCTTCCTAACTAATATGTCATGACAATGCGGCCGCTCAAGCGGGCGCGTACTTGTGTATTTTTACGTGTGTTGGACGAAGTGGACTACTTCGTTGACAGCGAAAGAGGAGGGCCTTGATGATATCGCCACGACAGATCGAGATGAAAGCTCCCTGGACCGACGCGCGAAGGTGTCTCGCGATCGTCACAATCTCCGTTCTGACGGTTCTTCTGGTCACAATGGCCTTGGCCATGCACACTGCCCAGAGCACTGAGAGGCCAGAACAGTCGTCGAGTTTCGCACTCGCTCCGGCCACGACGTCCGCGTCGACCAGCCCCGGTGGGGTGGGCGGAGCGGTGACGACCCCGAATTACCTTTGGCCCTGGGCGATCACCAGCGCCGCGCTGACTAATTGCAGTTCCTCCTGCACGCTGTTCATCGGAGAGCTTCGGGCACCCAACACCCTGATTCCGATTAGCCTCCCAGGTACTCCGGGAGTCGAAGGCTACCACGCCTTTCTCCTCGATCACCAAATTGGTGCTGTTCCAAGCCCGACCGGCAC
>DATLSK010000129.1:0-5234 GCA_035534155.1 Chloroflexota bacterium
TCCTCAGCCGTTTGCCACTGAAGGCTCCGAAGAGCCCTCCGTTCGACTTGCATGCTTAATGCACGCCGCCAGCGTTTATCCTGAGCCAGGATCAAACTCTCCGTTTATGGCTGCCCATAAACCAGACCCCTCGCGTCCCCCCTGCTTACGCACGAACGACCCGAAGAGCCATCAATTGCTCCGTTGGCTCCGCTTTCTCATCACTCTTTACTTGGTAAGGTACCCCGTGTGTCTTCCACACACATTACGTATCATACACGACTGGCGGGCTGTTGTCAAATTCGGTTTGGACTTTCCCTTTTCACTTCTGATAGAGGAATCCCTGGCGGTGCTCAGTCGCTTGCCCGGGATTTCGTCCCGCCGTCTTGGCTTTGCCTTCGGTCGCCGCGAGGCGCTCTCGCCCCGACGAAAACAGACTATACCATCCGTGTTGGCGGATGTCAAATCACATTTCGCGACGTCCTTCGAGCGACCGAATGAGCGTGACCTCATCGGCATACTCGAGGTCGCCCCCGACCGGTAAGCCACGTGCCAAACGGGTGACCCGTACCCCCAACGGCCGCAACAATCCGTGCAGATACATTGCCGTCGCTTCTCCCTCCAAGTTCGGATTGGTCGCGACGAGCACCTCGCTCACTTCGCTCCCCTTTAGTCGGTTTAGGAGCTCGCGTATGTGTAGATCCTCCGGCCCGATGCCATCGACCGGAGAAATCGCTCCGTGCAACACGTGGTACAAACCCTTGAAGCTTCTGGTGCGCTCTAACGCCAGGACGTCCAATGGTTCTTCAACCACGCAGATCGTCTGCCGATCTCGATGGGGATTGCGACAAATCCCACAGGGACTCTCTTCGGTAATGTTGAGACACTCCGCGCACAGCACGGTCCGCTCTTTCATCCGAACGATTGCTTCGGCCAGGGCGCGACTCTGCTCCGCGGGGGCGCGTAACAAATAAAAGGTAAGCCGCTGGGCAGTCTTTGGGCCGATGCCCGGCAGTTTGTTGAACTCTTCGATCAAGCGAGCGATTGGCTCGGCTGTAGCTTGGGGAAACACGCGTTTCTTGGCCTCCGAGCCACATTATACCTGATCCACGGCGACTCTTCGTCTTCTCCCATTCGTTTTTGTCGAAACAACAGCAGACGTTCGAGCGAAGAGTTGCGTCCGCTCGGCGACGTGCCTATAATACTTTTTCAGCATCGTGGGCGTGATGCCGTAGCTCGCCCGAACCAACCGGCTGCAAGCAAGGAGGCACCGTGGCTCGCCGAGTCGTGATCACTGGAATGGGAGCCGTGACTCCCCTTGGCCTTAACGTAGAGACGACCTGGAAAGCCTTGATCGATGGCCGCTCCGGCGCCGGCCCGATCACGCGATTCGATCCAACCGGATTCGAAACCCAGATCGCCTGTGAGGTCAAAAACTTCGATCCAAATAACTACCTCGACCGCAAAGAGGCCCGTCGCATGGATCGATTCACGCACCTGGCCATCGCCGCGACCCGCGAAGCGCTCGACGACGCCCGTCTAACGATCACGCCTGAGAACGCGGACGACGTGGGGATCATCATTGGCTCCGGAATCGGCGGAATCGAAACTTTGTCCCAGCAATTCAAAGTTCTGTTTGACAAGGGTCCGGAACGATTGAGTCCGTTCCTTTGTACGATGATGATCTCAAATATGGCGGCCGGTCACGTGTCGATCGTCTTTGGAATCCGAGGACCGAACCACTGTACCGTTTCGGCCTGCGCGAGCGGAGCCCACGCGATTGGCGAAGCGTTCGAAACGATTCGTCGTGGCGCGTCCCCGGTCATGCTCGCCGGCGGCGCCGAGGCACCGGTAGTACCAATCGGAGTCGGAACGTTCAACTCAATGCGCGCGTTGTCCACGCGCAATGATGCTCCGGAGAAGGCCAGCCGACCATTCGACTTGGACCGCGACGGATTTGTCATTGGCGAGGGCGCTGGTCTCGTGGTCCTCGAGGAACTCGAACACGCCCGGGCCCGCGACGCGCGCATCTATGCTGAGTTGATCGGCTACGGCGCGACCGCGGACGCGGTGCACGTGACTGCGCCCTCCGAAGGCGGGGCCGGCGCCGCGAAGGCAATGGCGCGCGCCTGCGCCGAGGCCGACCTGTCGCCGGCCGCGATTGACTACGTCAATGCCCACGGCACGTCGACTCCGTTGAACGATAAGGCGGAAACCGCGGCGCTTCGTAGCCTGCTGGGTGAGCGCGCCTTTCAAGTCCCAATCAGCTCGACAAAATCGATGACCGGTCACCTCCTTGGCGCGGCGGGCGCGGTCGAAGCAATTATCTGCGTGCTCGCGATTCAAAACGGAATCGTCCCGCCGACAATCAATCAAGAGCACCCCGATCCGGAATGCGACCTGGATTACGTGCCCAACGTCGCTCGTCGGGTGCCCGTACGCGTTGCCCTTTCGAACTCGCTTGGTTTCGGGGGTCACAACGTGTCGCTTATCGTTCGCGCCTGGGAACAGTAGTCGGGGAGGCAGCATCGACAACGTCGACCGGATCGAGCGCAGCCTGGGCATCCACTTCCAGAACAAAAGCTTGCTCGAGCAAGCTTTTGTTCATCGCTCGTATCTGAATGAGAATTCAAGTTTTCCGCTGAAGGCGAACGAACGTCTGGAATATCTCGGTGACGCGGTCATCGGAATTATCGTCTCAGAGTACCTGTACATGACTTTGCCCGACGCTACCGAAGGGACTCTGACGACGCTTCGGGCCGCTCTCGTTCGCGCCCAGACCCTAGGTCGGGTCGCTCGCTCCTTAGGGCTGGGTCAGTATCTCTTGATTAGTCGCGGCGAGATCGAGGCCGGAGGTCGTACTCGACGGAAACTGCTGGCTCAAACGTTCGAAGCGGTCGCCGGTGCGATCTATCTTGACCAGGGATACGCCGTCACGCGTGATTTTGTGCTCGGACATCTCAAACCTGACATCGACCGCATTGAGCACGAGCTGCCGTATACCGACGCCAAGTCGACGCTCCAAGTTCTGGCCCAGCGGGTTACGGGCATTCGCCCGACCTATGGCGTGATCAGTGAAACCGGTCCGGGTCACCAACCACATTTCGTGGTCGAGGTTCGCCTCGAAGACAACGTGCTCGGGACCGGCTCCGGCAATAATAAGCGCGACGCCGAGCAGGCGGCCGCGCGCATCGCGCTGGAAAACTGGCCATCGACCTTTCCGGACCGCGACTGAATGAGTCACGCGTCGCGACAGGCCAGTTTGTTCACTTCCTGCTCGAGTTGCCGCCGATGCGGCTGAAGGCACTAACCCTCCACGGGTTCAAGACCTTCGTTCGACGCACTCAGCTTGATTTCGAGCCAGGCCTGACCGCGGTCGTTGGTCCAAACGGTAGTGGCAAAAGCAATTTGGCTGACGCGTTGCGCTGGGTTCTTGGCGAGCAAAGCCTACGCCACTTGCGCAGCCGCCGCACCGAAGACGTACTTTTCGCTGGCGGGCAAGGCCGCCCGCCAGCCGGCATGGCCGAGGTCGGACTTACCTTTGACAACACGCGTCGCTTGGTCGATCTTCCTTACGCAGAAATCGCGATCGCTCGCCGGGCGTATCGGAGCGGCGAAAATGAGTATTACGTCAACCGGGAACGCTCGCGCCTGCGCGACGTAACTGACCTACTCGGCCAGATCGGTTTGTCGGCTGACGGATTCGCAATCGTTGGCCAAGGCGCGATCGATGCCGCGCTCAGTCTGCGCGCGGAAGACCGGCGGAACCTGATCGAGCAGGCGGCAGTGATTGGTCACCTGTACGCACGCCTCGACGATTCGGTGCGTCGTCTCCAAGATACTCAGAGCAATGTGAATCGCCTCAACGACTTAGTCGGGGAGCTGACGCCTCAGCTTCGCACGCTCGAACGACAGGCCCGACAAGCGCGCGAGTTGGCTGCTCTCCGCGACGAGTTTCGCGACGGCTCCATCCGCTGGTACGCTCATCGTTGGTCGGGCCCCAAAGCGCACTATGACCGAGCGACAAACGAGCAGCAGGCCGCCGAAGCAAGCGCGGCTCAGGCTGCCGCGAAAGCCGCCGAGCTTAGTCCTGCGCTTCGCACGATCCAGGAACGCTTGATCGCGGGCCAGGCGCAGGTCGTCACGGTAACCGAACACCTGAAAGAGTTTGCCGCCGAGCGGCTGACACTTCAACAAAAAATCAGCGTCCTCGCCGAGCGACGGCGCAGCGTTGGTGAACGTCTCGACGACTTCCGTCGCTCCAGCCAGACGGCCGAGCGCGACCTCGAACGCGAGCGAGAGATACTGGAAAAGATAGAGATTGAGCTAAGAGATCGGCTCGCCCAGCTTGCCACGATTGAAAGCAACGTCCACCAGGCCGAGTCTGAAGCCGCGAGCTGGGTTCCTCAACGAGAAAGCCGCGCGCGTCAGGTCAAAAGTGCTCACGAGGCCGCGAATCGCGCCCGAGGGGACCACGCTTCGGCCCTCGCGTCCCACCGGGTCGCTCAGGAACGAGCTGACCGCCTCGTGAGGGAAATCGCCGAGCGTGCCGAACGCGAAGCCAAGCTTGCCACCGAGGTCAACGCGGTAGAAGAACGAGACGGATCGACCCAACGGGCACTGAGCACGGCGCGAGAGCACCTGGACCAATTGCGCGCCGAGCAAGGTGAGCTGGCGGAAAAGCGAGAGCAGAGCCAACACCACGCGGCGAGTCTTGCCACCGAGCTTGCCGGGTGCGATCGCGAACAGCACGCCCTCCAGGCGCGCCACGACGCTTTGCAGTCGGCTGACGAGTCGGGCGTTGGCTATTATGCTGGGGTGCGAGCCGTGTTGCACGCGGCAAATAGTACGAGCCCAAGGCCGCTGTCCGGGATTTTCGGGGTTGTCGCCAAGCTCGTCGAAGCGTCGTCGGAGACCGAATTGGCGATTGAGACCGCGCTCGGCGGACATTTGCAAGACGTGGTCGTTGCTCGTTGGGAAGACGCCGAGGCGGCGATTACCCATTTGAAGAGCAGCGGCGCCGGCCGAGCGACCTTCTTGCCTTTGAACACGATTCGTCCCAGCCGTCGCGGCCCACCACCAAACGGTCCGGGGGTGATTGGCGTCGCGGCGGAGCTAGTAAAGATCGACCCACAATTCCAAACCATCAGCGATTATTTACTCGGGCAAACGCTCGTTGTCGAAAGTCTTGGCGTCGCACGTCGACTACTCCGCGAATGCCCCTCATCGTGGCAGATCGTGACACTCGATGGCGA
>DATLSK010000130.1:0-23173 GCA_035534155.1 Chloroflexota bacterium
TTTCAGGCGACAGATTTACAGTCTGTTGGTATTAGCCACTCACCCACCCCTCCAGGCGAGCGAAAGGCACAGCGCTCACTGTGCCCAACAGCAATAATTATAAACGATCTGAACTGAAAAAGCAAACCGTCACCCTATCAACCTGGGAAGAGCTACCCTGCTACTCCGAGAGGTTCGAGCTAGCTTGGGGCGAGGGACGGGAAAGACCATCGCGCCGCAGCGAGGCCACGAAATTGGCGGACTTCAAATGGCTTTCCGTGACGAACGAGGAGTAACCATTGCAAACGTGGTCAAGCTCATTGGTTAGCTCGGGCGTGACGTGGAGACGGCTGACCAAACTCCAGTTACCGTCCTGGCAGAGGCGCAGCACCTTTAAGCCGTTGGTCGAGAGCATGGGCGAATCCGGGTCGGTGGAACGACAGGTTCGGCAGAGAATACCGCCGTGCAGATTGCTAAACGCGTTGCCAAGCGGTTCGAGAGTATGGCGGCAGTGCACGCAATTTCGAAGCTCCGGACGGAAGCCGAGTAAGCCGACTGCTTGGACTTCGAAAAACCGGACGGCCAGATCCGGGCGACTTGCCGTGGCCAGACGTTCGAGCGTCGCGACCATCAGATCGAACAAGGCGACGTTTTCGGAACGGTCCTCTGTGAGTCGGTCCACGAGCTCGGCGATGTAGTACGCCAATCCGGTGCGCCAGAGATCCTCGCGAAGACCGATGAATGAGGAAACCGTTTCGACTTGAGTGATCACGTCGAGACTTCGGCCGCGGGCCAGCATCAGATGATTGTGCGTGAACAACTCGAGGTGGCCACCGAGCTTACTTGTCGGGCGACGCACCCCCTTGGCGATGGCCCTCAGCTTGCCATGGACACTCGTATAGAGCGTAACGATCCGGTCGGTTTCTCCTAAGTCGTGCCGCCTCAAAACAACCGCGTCGGTGCGAAGCAGGCGAGGTGACGCCACGGGTAGCCTCTCGATGCTGCCTTATCTACGATATTCTACGGTTTTCGTCGCCCACGATCAAGAATACTGCCGCTCAGGCGGCATCGTGTCGTCCGACCTTTGGATGTTACTGTCCAGCAACATCCATCACCAAAATCTCATTCACGACGCGTTCAACGCCGGGCACGTGACGGACAATATCTTCGGTCGCTTCTTTCTGGCGCTCACTAAAGAGTACTCCTCTCAGGGTTACCACTCCATCGCCAAAGAGAACAACCAGATCGGCTTCGTTGATCCGCCCGTCGAAGGCCAGCGCGTCGCGAATCATTTGCGCGGTGTCTACACCCATTTGTCTCCTCCCTGATGCTGTACGCCGAACGTGTTCACACGTTCCGAACCGAGACCGAGAGAGGGCGCAGAATCCATGCCTCCGTTAGCAGACGAGCGAGCTTCTAGTTGACGTTGACAACAGCATGGCCTACTATGAATCGGCGGCGCAGCCGCTCCCGTCGGAGGAGGACCATGGCAGACTTATTCGCAAAGTGCGCAACTTTGACCAAACCACGCGAAGTCGAGGCAATTGGGTGCTATCCCTTTTTTATTCCCCTTGAGTCCGAGGCTGGCCCAGAAGTCACGATCCAAGGACGACGGTTTGTGATGCTTGGCTCGAACAACTATCTTGGCTTGACCCAGGATCCGCGCGTCAAAGAAGCAGCCCGACGCGCCATCGACCGATACGGTAGTGGTTGTACCGGATCGCGTTTGATGAATGGGACGCTCGATCTCCATCGAGAGCTCGAATCCCGATTGGCTCGATTCGCCCAGAAAGACGACTCGCTCGTTTTTACCACCGGATTTCAGACGAATTTGGGTGTCATTTCGGCAATCGCCGGACGCCACGACACGATTGTCTTGGATCGGAGCGTCCACGCCAGCATCATTGACGGCTGTCGTCTCTCTTTGGCCGAAACCACGCGCTTCAAGCACAACGACATGGCAGACCTCGAACGGGTCCTCCAGGGCATCGATCCGAAACGAGGCATCTTGATCATCGTCGACGGCGTGTACAGCATGGAAGGTGACGTCGCGAACGTGCCGGAGCTCGTCCGTCTCAAAAAGCAGTATGGGGCGCGGCTGCTGATCGACGAAGCCCACAGTGTCGGGGTTTTCGGTGACGGCGGACGCGGGGTCGCCGAGCACTTTGGACTGCTCGACGAAGTGGATTTAGTGACCGCGACGTTCAGTAAATCCTTTGCTTCGATTGGCGGCTTTGTTGCCGGTGAGACCGACATCATCTATTACATTCGACACATGGCCCGCGCGTTGCTTTTCAGCGCGGCTCTTCCCCCTGCCAGCACCGCGGCGGCGCTCGCGGCGCTCGACATTATCGAAGGCGAACCCGAGCTCCGGGCGAGTCTTTGGGAGAATACCCGCTATCTGCAGCGCGGTCTGAACGATTTGCATTTTCAGACTGGGCACAGCAATAGCCCGGTGATCCCATTGATCGTTGGCGATGAGATGCGACTTGCGCTTTTCTGGCGCGGCTTATTCGATGGAGGTGTCTTCACGAATGCCGCGGTCAGTCCGGCGGTCGAGCCGGATCGGGCACTGATTCGCACGAGTCTCATGGCGACCCACACGAAGGCGCACCTCGACTACGCACTCGACGTTATGGGGGCGACCGGCAAAAGTCAGGGTATCCTCTGACCAGTGACGAATCTGATGAATCGCAACCTGAGGGCATTTCTGGGCCGCTCGGCGCTTCCCAAGCATCGAGCGGCTTATGCTTGGCTCGGCATACGCACTTCCAAGGAGGGGACCTGACGTGCGGGTATTCATTGCCATGTCCTATACCGGTGGTGGCCACCGAGCGATGTCCGCGGCGATTGACGAAGCCCTCCGTCAGCAATTTGGGACTGATGTCGACGTAGAAATCGACGACGTGTTCGACGTCGGATCTCAGAGTGCGTTCGAGCGGGTTACTCTCCTCTATGGACCGGTCATCCGAATCGCCCCTTGGTTCTACGGATGGTTGTACCACTCGATTAATCACCCCCGGCGCTACCGCACGTTTTCACGGTTCAGCTGGCAGGCCACCCGGAACAAGTTTTCCCGCATGCTCGAGCGTAATCCACCTGACGTGGTGGTGAATACTCATCCCCTGGCCAATCGACCGATTCTCGATGCGGTTCAAGAGAGCGGTCGGAAGGTTCCGGTGGTGGCGAGTGTGAGCGAGCTCGTCTCGGTTCACGTCAGCTGGGTCGATCCGCGACTGGACGTTTTGAACACTGGGACGCCCGAGAGCTTTAGTCGAGTGGTGAGCTGGGGAGCCGACGCCCGGCGTGTTCGCTGCCTTGGACTGCCGGTCGACGCTCGTTTCGCGAGCGTCGAGCCGTCACCGGCTGAGCTCCGCGAGGCCATGGGACTCGATCCTCAGCGCTTCACTGCTTTGCTGATTGGCGGTGGAGAGGGTGCGGGAGGGCTCGAGGCAATCGTTCGAGAGATCCAGGGAACAGATTTGGACGTTCAGCTCGTCGTGGTTTGTGGCCATAATAAGCGACTTCGTCAACGATTAGAGCGGGCAAGTCTGCGGACCCCCACGTTTGTTTTGGGTTTTGTCAAAACGATTCCTGAGCTCATGCACGCGGCCGATGTGGTCGTCACGAAGGGGGGGCCCCAAACAATTGCCGAGGCATTGGTCGCGTCCCGCCCGGTCGTGCTCACCCAAACCTTGCCAGGTCAAGAAGAGGGCAATGGCGCGTTTGTCGAGGGACGCGGCGTAGGTTTTGGGCCGGGTCCAGTTCCGAGGATCGTCGCGAACTTGGGGCGGCTGGTCAATAATCCTGACGAGCGTTGCTGGATGACCGCGAATGCTCGTCGTCACGGCAAGCCTCTCGCAGCTCGTCAGATGGCGGAACTCATCTACCAGATCGGGAATAAGTCGTCGAGATGAACGAACCGTTTGCGAGCCTTCGCGGCCAAACGTGCCTCGTCACGGGCGCGAGTGGCTTTCTGGGTGGCTACGTCGTCGAGCGCCTCGTCGACGCCGGTGCCTCGGTTCGCTGCCTGGTTCGCGGAACGAGTAGGCGCACCTTTCTCCCCAACTCCGGAGTCCAATTTTGCCAGGGCGACGTCACGAATCCGGTGTCGCTGCCCGATGCGCTGACCGACGTGGATTTCGTCTTTCACGTCGCGGGTTTGATCAAGGCGCAACAAGTGACTGATTATTTTCGAGTGAACTACCTCGGAACGGTCAACCTTCTGGAAGTTTGCCGAAAGGTTGCGCCGCGTGTGCGACGCGTCGTTGTCGTGAGCAGTCTGGCCGCGGCTGGTCCGTCATTTCCCGGGCATCCTTTAGATGAATACTCCCTTTGTCACCCCGCAACGCCATACGGGAAGAGTAAGTGGCAAGAAGAGCAGGCGGCGATTGCCTTTTCCGATCGAATGCCGATAACGATCGTTCGTCCGCCGACGATTTATGGGCCTCGGGACCGAGAGACCCTCGCCATTTTCCGCCTTGTTGCATTCGGGATCTCACCGCGCCTGCCCGTCGAGGGAGAGATCAGCATGGTCCATGCGTCCGATCTCGTCGATGGGATTATGCTCGCGGCCACTCATCCCGAAGCGGTGGGACGAACTTTCTTCCTGGCAAACGATGAGGCACCTTCACTGAGTGATCTGCTGGGGATAATCGGTACGGTTCTCGGGCGTCGCGGAGTAGAGGTGTCGGTTCCTGCCTGGGCACTTCGCATCGCGGGGCGAACTGCGGAAGCGGTGCGCGCGACGACCGGTCTGCCAATCATCTTCGATCGTTGGAAGGCCGAGGAAGTCGTTGGGGGTTACTGGGCCTGTTCAAATGCGCGAGCGCGCCGCCAGTTAGGCTTTACACCTCGGATCCCGCTCCGTGATGGTCTCGCGGAAACGGCGCAGTGGTACCGAGCAATGGGCTGGCTCTGAACCGGGAGCTCAGCCGAAGCGCTCATTGGTGACTTGCCGTACGGGCCACGACCAGCACATTAACCTGCCGTGCTCCGCCGCGCTTAAGAGCTTCTGATGCGGCGCGCAGGGTACTCCCAGTCGTGGCGACGTCGTCGACGAGCAAGACCGAGCGTTGTCCGACCAAGCTTGCCTCGGCTCGGAAAGCACCTCGCACGTTTTGCCAGCGATCCTTGGCGGGTAGAGAGACTTGAGCGGGTGTATCGCGGATCCGCTGTAGTCCGTCGTCGACGAGCGGCGTGCCGCTTCGCGTGCCGATCGCTCTGGCTAGCAAGGTGGATTGGTTGTATCCCCGTTCCGCGAGGCGTTGGGCAAATAGGGGAACGGGAACAATCAGGTCGGCGGCGGGTACGTTCAGCTCGGTCAGAGCGGCCTCGACTAACGGCTCCGCGAGATGGCGCGCTCCATGATACTTCAAGGCGTGGATTGCCGCGCGAATTGGGCCCTCGAAAAGAAACGCACAGCTTACCTGGTCGAACGCCGGTGGATCTCGCCAACAGTTCGGACAGGTAGCCACTCCCATGGTTGGAATAGCGCAGCGACGGCAATGAGCCGTGGGGAGACGTTTCGCGGTTGCCAAGCAGGTCGAGCAAAGCCAGTTTCCCCGTTCGCGGCAGCCGACGCAGCGACGTGGGAAAAGGATGTCCAGAATGACGCTAATCGCGCGTTGACGGACCGACATTCGAGGCGGTATCCTTGAATCGAACAGATCTGAGCTCAGAGAAGGTGAAGCCAGTATGCCCCTGTATGAATATCGCTGTGCCGATTGTGGTAATCGCTTCGACCGCTTGATCAAACACGAGCACGCCGACGATGCCATGACCTGTCCCAGTTGTCGTAGCACCGAGTCCCGCCGTTTGATTTCGGTGTTCGCTACTTTATATCCGTCTGGCACGCGGGGGTCGGATGTACCGTCAGTCGGTGCGGGAGGTTGCGGTTGCGGCGGAGCCTGCTCGTGCGGCGGCCACTAACTGGCCGGGCGAATCGGAAACGGATTCGGGTACGCCGGCAATATTAACGAGCTCCGCCGCGTCAAGGTAATGCGTGCGTTCGGGTACGCCGTGCGCAGATAGCTGACCATCCCACCCTTGCGTGCCAGTGCTGGCTCCAGGACGTCAGGCGAACCGGTCGCGTCGAAAACGACTGGCGTGGCGATTTCTACGCCGTTGACCGTGATTCGGCCGGTGCTGCCTGCGATTGCCGTGTTGAAGACCACGCGCTCGCCGCCAATGGCGATCGCTTCTCCTCCGGCGTTTCGTATTTCGTTGAGCATGTCCTCCACATCGACCGGGCGCAGCACCGCGTCAATTGTTAATTCCACCCCCGGACCGGTTACCTCGACGACTCCGTTAAAGGTTTCGAGGCGCGCTTCTTCGGAAGCGACGTCGGCCTGCTTACCAGCATCATACGATCGGTCAATGTTGCTTTGCTGAGCGAGTAAGTTATCCACTTCTTGGCGCAAGGCTGTGTTGCTATCGTACAGGTCGCCGGCGATTGTCGCGAGATCGGTTTGCGACTGGCCACTGGCCTCCTGGCGGAGCGTGTTCTGGGTCCGAAGCTGAATCATCAGTGCGAAACCGAAAACGACACACACCAGGAACAAGCTGAAATGTGCTACGCTGGGTGTCGAGCGTCTTCGCGAAGAATCGCTCTTCCTCCGACGGACGGCTCGACGGCGCGAGGTCGCGGCGGAATCGGGGAGGGCAAGTGAATGCCAAGAATCCGGGAGTGCTTCTTTCGATTCCGGTTCGTCAGCTTCGAGCGCCATTGGCGATTCCCGTATGCTTCATTTCGATGCTTCCATCAAAGGCGGGTAAGGTAAAAGAGCCGACTTTCACAACTTTCATGACTAGGCCGTACGTGCTGACCCGGGCTTTCAAGTCATTGAGGTTGGTTGAATCGCGCAATGCCTTTTGAATCGCGGCGGGATTGCCAATCGCGACGATGTGATACGGGGGTGACGTGCGGGTATCGTTGATAAGGATCGTGCTGCCGACACAATAAACCGACGTCGAATTCACGAATCGCTCGCCATTCACGGCGATACCAGCCGCCCCAGCACCCCAGAGAACGTTGGCAATATCCCGGATTTGATATTCGTGAACGAGGTAATTGTCCGGGTCGTCGTTCGGCGAAATTCGGGGCATGGTGCTGTCATCCAAAAGAATTTCAACTCCGCTGCCCTCGAGAGGCATTGTGCCCGCCATGGCTCTTTGAGCGGTCAAGGCGGCGCTCAGGCTCGCGGCAGCGGTCTGGCTTTTGGCAACTTGCTGCTGCTCAATCTCGGCTTTGGCCCGTAGCTCAGCGATTTGCTTTTTGAGCTGGGTTTGCTCGGTTTCGAGCCGAGTGATCGTTTTCTGAATGGAGCTATCGCGGGAAACCGGTACACTCGAGGGGTGAGCAGCCTGGCTGTGCCATTGGGCAACCACGAAGACACCGAGCGCGACCGCCAGTAACGTGGCGAGGATCGTGCCTTTGGGAAGGTGACTTCCCAGCCAATCACCGTCCGGCCGGACCAAAGTTGCTGCATTGCCACGAGCTGATAGCTCGGTCGGCGCAATCAATGACGTCTGCCCGTAAAATCCTGTTCCCAAACCACCGCGGTTGAGCAACGAGATCTTCACGTCTGTCTCCGCTCCAATCGGCCCAGGACGAGACCACTGGCTCCTAAAGCAACTGTCACTACAAGAACACGCAAGGCGACGTTAAGAATCGCATCGTACCAGAATCCGAAGGGAAACATTTGGATCAGATGATCGGTACGTGGATCGAGCTCCCAGAAATTGTTATGGAACACGGTCTCGTGAAAAGTCAGAAAAAGCTGATCGAAAGACGTGTAGCTCAAGACCCCGGTCACGAGGACCAAAAGAATGGTGAATGCCGCTCCGTAGGTCAAGGTTCGAGCAATCGCCGCACGCCCTCCCCATCGACCAGTGACCAGCCCCACTGCCAAGAATACAACGACCACGACGAACGAAACGAACGCCCAATGAGAGATCGTTTGTAGCAAAGCTCGCACGTCGTTCATATGCAAGATCTCTTTTTCTTTGAAGACGTCCGGATTTGCACTACTCTGGCTGAGCGCGGCCGGGAGGGACTCTGATGTGCTGAAGAAGCGAATGATTCCTTGATTCACTCGATCGAGTTGGGCGGTCGTCAAGCCGGTCGTGGCTTGGACGTCGTATTTCACTTCACCATTATGGTAAAAGCTGGCGTCGTAAAACAGGGCCGTGACCACCGCACTGACCACGACGACTGGCAGGAGAATAACGCACAGCCAGGAGTAAATCCGAAGGAGGATGCGCACGGTCGCCGGGCTGCCTCTCTGGGAAGATTTGACCCGATCTTCCCGCTTGTTCATTGATGCAAAAGCCAGCCAGTTCAGAATTTCTGAGGTCGGAGGATCAGATTTTCAGCGTTCATGATAGGCCGTGAGTGCATGAGAGTCAAGCCGCCCCGGTCTTTCCTTTGCGAATCGGTTGATACTTGGTACTCTGAATGGGACGAGGAATCTCCAACCGACCGGATCTTGACAGGAAACCGACTCCCGACCACGAGAGGTATAATCGAACGCTATGAAGCATACTCTGACTATCGTGGGGCTGGGGCCCGGCTCGCCGGACCTGCTGACCCGCCAGGCCTCGCAGGTTCTTGAAAACTGCCATGAATTGCTCGTTTCGAGTGTCCACCATCCTGTCCTGCAGGCACTAAAGAAACAGCGGAAGCTGGTTGTTCTCAATGACGGCGATGCCGACTCGATCGTTCGGCAGATACTCAGCCGTCAGATCGCCGACGTTGTCTACGCCGCTCCGGGTAACCCTCTGGAAGACGATTCGGTCTCCCGTCTGCTCGTCGAGCAGGCCGATCTCAAGCAGTGGTCGACACTGCTCGTGGCAGGTGTTAGCTTCCTGGATCTGACGTTTCAAGCGTTGCGGTTGACACGGCACGCGCCCGGCATGCAGGTGGTGGATGCCGCGGAGCTATGCCTGCAAAGTGAAAACGAAAAAGAGCCACCGTTCGACGTCTTCGCCGGGGTTTATCGAACGGTAGACCCGACGCGGCCGCTGATCGTTGAACACGTCGATTCGCGGTCGAGATTCGAGGCGGTCCGTGGCACTTTCGCGACCCTGTATCCCGACGATCAGCCAGTCGAGGTCGTATCAATTGAGATTGATAGTGGAGCGATCCGGACGGAAGAGATTGAGCTGGCAAAGATCGCCCCGAGTCTGACCGATGATCGACGGGTGAGCATGTACGTCAAGCCCGTCGAGCGCTTGAAAGATGTCGCCGCCTTCGATACGCTGCGCTACATCGTCGCGCGACTGCGCGCCCCGAATGGCTGCCCCTGGGATCGGGAGCAGACCTATCAATCGATGAAGAAGCATTTGTTAGAAGAGACCTACGAGGCTATCTCTGCACTCGACAACGGAGATCTCCAGCAATTTGCGAGCGAGCTCGGCGACGTGCTGTTGCAGGTGGTCATGCACAGCCAGCTTGGACGCGAAGCGAGGGAGTTTGACCTCGAAGACGTTCTGCGAGCAGTGAATACCAAGCTGATCCGTCGCCATCCGCACGTGTTTGGCGACGTTCAGGTCGCGAGCAGCGCCGACGTGCTGCGAAATTGGGAGCGAATCAAGCGGACCGAAGGACAAGGTGCGGTCAGCACGTTCTCTGGCGTTCCCGAAGCGGCGCCGAGCTTGATGCGTGCTGACGCTGTCCAGAGTCGAGCCACTCGTTATGGTTGGATTCCGCCATCGACCGGTCCGGCCCTCGCGGGGATCGAGCAGCCTGGCTTGAGCGCCGATGAATTCAAAACGCAGTTAGGCGACCTTCTCTTTGGTCTGGTCGCGCTGGCCCGGCGACGGAACGTCGACGCCGAGGAAGCCGTGCGTCTCGCGACCAATCGCTTCTGCGCGGCCCTCGACCAGGTTCTCGTGGAGTCCCAAAACCAGGGTCTGGCCTTTGATTCGCTCGACGCCGAGGAGCGGCAGCGTCGGGTTGAGAGAGCGATGAGTGAAGCCGGTTAGGACCCGTTCAATACGTCGGTCGTCGCTTCACGGATCCGTCGGATACGAAGTGCGAGCTGCAGTGAAAGGCGTACTTCGGGGTCTTCCAGATCGATACCAGCAATCGAACGGATGCGCTGCAATCGATAGAGCAGGGTGTTACGGTGGACGTGAAGCCGCTCCGCGGCTTCCGTCGGACTGCCGTGGCTGGAGAAGTAGGCGTCGAGCGTTCTCAAAAGCTCGCCGTCGCTCTTGGCGTCGTACGTTGCCAGCTTGCCAATCGTTCCTTGATAGAAGTCCTCGAGCTCTGGATGGTTGCGAATGCTCAGCAAGAGCCGATACAAGCCTAAATCGCGATAAAAGACGGTGCGTCCTTCGCCAAATATCGCTTGACCGAGATTCAGCGCATCGACCGCCTGCTGGTAAGATTGGCGTAAGCCATCCAGCCCGGCAAGCTCGCTGCCAACTCCGAGCGAGACCGCCAGATCGCCTAGCCGGCGGCCGAATGCTTCACGTAATCGCTCGGCCCCAGACGCGAGTTGACCGTCCGCGCCGGTCGTAATCAGCACGAGCTTGCCGTCAATCAGACCGGGCTGAGCGGTTGGAAAAATCGAGCGCGCCTCGCGCTGCAAGGCGTCGACAACCACTGACGATGACCCCGCGTTACGGAGACCGGTCGCCAATACGGCGTGACCAACGTCCAGGTCCAGGTCGAGCCGTGCGGCGCGCATCCGTAAAGCGTCCACCGCCTGACTCGTGCCGATCAGCAATTCTTCGACAATGCCGACCTGCACTCGTTCCTCGGCGGCGATCACGGCCCGTTCTCGAGCGGTCTCGATTGCCCCGGCCGCGGCGGCGGCCGACACCGCTGAGCGGTCCAACTCGTCGAGATTCTCTTCTCTTTCGATTACCGCGATGTAGCCTCCGACGCCGTCCCGAGTCATGATGGGGGCGATCAAGGTGCCGCGCTCCGCGTCAATTTCGAAGAACTGAGCCGGGGGTTCGGACGCCGAAATGGGCAGGCGCTGAATCCAGTGGTCGACGTCGGTGGCCAGCTTACGCAGATCAACGGGATACTCCGAGTCTTCTCCTGGTCCGGACCGGAAGGTAGGTGAAAAGTCTCGGCCGAGCAGAATCGCCGTCTTGCCGGTCACTCGACTGAGCTCGTTGACGATCACTGGTAGGCCGCGCCCCTGAATTGCCAGCTCGGTCAGTTGTCGATAGAGCAAATGAATTCTTTGCTGGAAATCCGCCCGCGTCTCAGCAATGAGCCGAGCGATCCCCGTTTCGAGATCGAGTTGACGCGGGTCAGTGTGGAGGTTGAAGAGAGGAAAGTCGTTTTGCTCCGCCCAGGAAATCGCGTCCGCCGGAGGGTCGCGAAAGACAGCCGCACCGGCCGCCTTGAGACGCGTGACGCTCTGCAGCAACCGCAACAGGCTAAGGCTCGGATCCAAGGCTTTCAGGTTCTCGATGGAGATGACGAGAAATTCCCCGCCCTTGAGCGAGTGGAAGCCGGGAGCACGGGTACGCAGCGTCGCTGGCCAGGTCACGAGACGGTGCAACCCCCGCGAGCCGGCAACGAGCGACGAGTCCGGTGGCAGGACTTGCTTTTGAATTGTTTCCACCGTCGGTAAGGCCATGAAATTCACGTCCGACGTCAGCTTGGGCGCTGCGTCAGGCAGGATAAACCGTCTGTCGCAATCTGCGCCAGCTTTAACAGTAACACGCCCTTGTGCGTTGGTCGTCGTGCGACCAGAACGAAACCCGTTGCCTCCGCTTGGTCCAGCCGCACAATGGCAGACGCTGCATTCAAGTCAGACCGAGGGATTGGCATAACCCCTGCAAGAGTCGGAAGTTCGCCAATCTGCCGGCGCGCGCCGGCCGCCGATTACTGGGAACGAGGAACATCGCAATGTTGTACTTTGTGAAGAGTCAGTGCGTGGACGCTAGCCAGGCCGATGCACTCACTCGAAAAGTGGTTGACGGCGACATTCAAAAGGTCCGCGGCAACATCGTTTTCCTATCAACCGATGGCTGCACCGGCTATGACATCGTCGAGGCCGACGACGAGGCGGACTTGCGCTCGAAGTACGCCCCGTATCGCCAATATTTGGAGTTAGTGGAGGTGAGTCCGATCGCGCCTGCCCACGAGTTCTACGAGAAGTGGGAAAACCAGCGCGGTTCTGCCGCGGCGGCCTAATCCTGGGCGTGACCTCGGTGCCTTCAGAGCTTGCGTTGCCAATTGCACCAAGGCAGACCATGATCGAAAAGTCCGAACAATTGACTCGACTGGTAGTGGGAGCGCAAATCCGCTACGATAAGCGCGCACCGACGTGTGTGTCGGTGAGTCGGGAAGAGAGGTCGGAGGGCGATGATGCAACGCAGTCGATGGATCATTCAGAAGACCGAGATCGCGACCGATGATGGAATGGTCTGTACCCATCACCCTGCCGCGTCCGAGGCAGCGATTCAAATTCTCGAGCGGGGCGGCAACGCCGTCGATGCCGCGGTCGCGGCAGGGTTCGCGGTCGGAGTGGCCGAGCCGTTTAACAGTGGTCTGGGAGGAATAGCCCAGTTGGTGTACCGCGACGCGGCCACCGGCCGGGTGACCGTTTTCGACGGTACGACCGTCCTGCCCAGGAAGATTCATCATAGCCTGTTTCCACTCGCCGATCCTCCCTCGGTCGCAGGTATGTACGGCTGGCCGTCGGTCGAAGCGGACGCAAACAACACCGGCTGGCTCGCACCGGGTGTGCCCGGGACGCCCGCCTGCCTTTTGGAAGCGCTCGCTCGCTTTGGGAAGCTTCGGCGTGATGAGGTTCTCGCCCCGGCGATCAGCCTGGCCCGTGACGGCGTTGAGATTGACTGGAACACCGCGTTAACCACGCTCGCATCGGCAGCCCGGTTGGCCCAATTTCCGGCGACCAAAGCAATCTACTTCAATTCCTCCGGCATACCTCTGGTTTCAGAGGCCTTTGGAGCCGCCGCTGACTTCCTTCGCCAGCCGGATCTTGCCTGGACGCTCGAGCGTCTCGTCGAAGGTGGCACCGCCGCATATTACACGGGGGTGGTTGCGCAACGATTCGCTGAGCAGATGGCGATGAATGGTGGACTGATCACGGCCGACGACCTGGCTGCTTACCGATTGCGCGTGTTCGACGGCGGAGTGACCGTGCCCTACCGTGATATCGAGGCAACGGTCGCTCCTCAGACCGGCGGCGGACTTACGGTCGTTCAGGCCCTTAAACTCCTGGATGGATTCGACCTCGCCGAACTCGGCTGGGGTTCAACCGCGGCATCGCATTTGTTGGCGGAAGCACTGCGCCGGGTGTTTCTCGACCGGTTCCGTTATCTTGGCGACCCGAAGTTTGAGTCAGTTCCGTTCGCAGGCTTGCTGGCCGATGGCTACGCAGCGGAGCGTCGAGCGACGATTGAGCCATTGCGAGCGACGCCAACGATTGGCCCGGGGGATCCCTGGAAGTATCAAACGGGGGTCGACCGGACCTCGGTACAGGTCACTACGGTTGCTCCCGATCCCGGTCATACGACACATCTCACGGTCGTCGACCGAGACCGGAACATGGTCAGCTTGACCTCGACACTCGGAGCGTCCTTCGGTTCAGCGATTGTCGTTCCGGGGACTGGTATCTTGCTCAACAACCTGGTCACCTGGTTCGATCCGCGTCCCGGTACCCAGAACTCGATCGCCCCCGGGCGGCGGGTGCTCTGGGCTGGTTCGCCAACTTTGCTGACCCGGGATGGCCGACCTTTGGCGGCGCTCGGCGCGCCGGGCGGTCGGAAGATAATGTCGGCCGTCTTGCAGGTCATTGTGAATCTGGTTGACTTCGGCATGGGAATGCAGGATTCGGTGAGCGCCCCCCGTTTGCATTGCGAGGGCCCCGAAATCACGATCGAGTCGCTCACTCCGAGTGGCACGATCGATGGGTTGCGTGAATTGGGGCATCAGGTAACTGTTCAGACCGAGTCATTCGCTACGTCGTTCTTTGCCCGGCCGAACGGGATCTTGATCGATCCCACATCGGGGCGTCTCCGCGGCGGAATCGATCCATTTCGACCGTATTACGTTATGGGAGTTTGATTCGATGCGACTTACATGGTATGGCCATGCGTCGTTCCTGATCGAAGACAAGGGATTACGGATCGTGACCGATCCTTTTTCGCCAGTTTCCGGTTATGACCCGATCGACGAATCAGCTGATATCGTGACTTTGAGCCAAGACGACGACCGCTTTCACAGCCATGTCGCTTCGATTACCGGCGAACCAACCGTCGTCAACTTCCGGACGTTACCAGCGAAAGGCGTCGAAACACACGGCATTCGTTTTCAGGCCGTGTCGGTTTGGGAGGACGTCAATCGTAGTAAGAATCCCAATGGGATGTTCCATTTCACGGTTGATGGTATTCGCCTGGCCCACATGGGAGATCTCGGCCACCCGCTTTCTGACGCGGAGATCGAGCCAATCCGGGGCACCGACGTTCTTTTTGCCCTTGCCGGTGGCAATCACACGATCGCGTTAGACGCATTGGTTGACGCGATCGAAAGGATTCGGCCGCGGCTGGTGATTCCCATGCATTACCAGGTCGGCAAAGTAAAACTCGACATTCTTCCCCTATCGGAAATGCTCGCTCTGATTCCGTCCATTCCGGTGACCTGGCACGACTCACCGACGATAGAGCTGATAGCTAGTCAGCTTCCCGCTCCGACACAGGTTTTGGTTCTCAAACACGCGCGCTAAGCGCGGCTTGGAAGCGCACACCAAAGCTCCGAGGACACCGGGAAATCCTGAGCTACCCAGTTCATCAGGAATCACACGCGGTGGGCCGCGGCGGCAATGCTCCGACCCGAGACGCCAGGGCAGGGATCTTGCGATACAGAAGACTTGACAATGATACACTCAGGGTGATATCATCGTGACTGAGACCGAATCCCTGGGGGGGAGCTATGGCGAAATCGGCTGTGCGTGATTACTACGAAGTGCTTGGCGTTCCCCGCACTGCGACTGAGAAAGAAATTAAGACGGCCTATCGCCGTCTGGCTCGCAAATACCACCCGGATCTGAATCCCGGCGACAAGTCGGCCGAAGGGCGTTTCAAAGAGTTGCAGGCGGCTTACGACGTCCTGTCCGATGCCGAGAAGCGGAAGAAGTACGATCAATTCGGGCCGAACTGGGAGCACCTGAGCCAGGTTGGAGCAACCGGCTTTGGCGCGAACGGGCCGAAAGTTGAATACAACTACGGCACGGGAGCCGAGTTTTCGGACATCTTGAATGACCTTTTCGGTGGCATTGGAGCAAATGCGCCTGGCCGCGGCGGGCGGGCCGGTTTCCGTCCGCGACCGCGCGCCGGGGAAGACATCGAGCAACCGATCGACGTTAGTCTGGAAGAAGCGTATTTTGGGACCACGCGGGTCCTCCAGATTCCCAATGGTGACGGAACCTCTCGTCGACTAGAGGTGAAGATTCCGGCCGGCGTGCAGTCCGGAGCGCGGATCCGGCTGGCCGGTGAGGGACGTCACGGCATTGCCGGAGGCCCCCCCGGAGACACGTACCTGGCAGTGACGGTTCGGCCGCACGGCACGTTCGAGCGCAAAGACGATGATCTCTACGAGGACGTGCCGTTGCCGCTGACAACCGCCATCCTTGGTGGAGAAGCGCAAGTACCTACCTTAAAAGGGCGCGTGGCGTTGAAGATTCCGGCCGAGACACAGAATGGTCGGACCTTTCGCCTCGCCGGCCTGGGGATGCCCAGGGCGAGTGGCGGAGGGCAAGGGGATCTGTACGCGAAAATGAAGGTGGTATTGCCAACCAAGCTGAGTGAGCGAGAACGTGCGTTGTTCGAGGAGCTCAGTCAAATGCAGATGAACCACGAGTAGCTCGACAAGTCGAACGGGAAGGAGGCCGTGCACAACCTCCTTCCCGTTTTCATTTGGAGACAATCGCGGCGATCTACTTTTGAGAATCCGGAGTTGGGTAACCACGGGGCAGCCGACGGGTTAAGGGCTGCCCGCGCTCGGGGTGTTGATCTTCAGAGCGGATAAACCTGATCAACCTCGAGTACGAAAACGGTCGCACCGCCAATTTGCACTTCGACGGGATAGGGCATGTAAAATTCGCCCGGTTCCATCACCGGGGGCAATGGGTTGACGAACTGGGTTCGGGTCTGGCAATTTGTTCGGACGATCCCCAGAATCTCTTCCACGCTTTCGTCCGGGACGCCAAGCAAGATCGTGGCATTGCTTTCTTTGAGGAATCCGCCCGCGGTGTTGATTCGCGTCGCACGATAGCCCCGCCGAGTGAGCGCGTCAATCAAGCCTGGCGCGTCGTCGCTGTGGACGATTGCAAAGATCAGCCTCATCCGCTCACATCTCCCCTTTAGTCCCGAGTATCCCCTCCGAGAGCTTGGCGTGTACCAGCGTGAGAATCGTCTCGGTTAGCTCCGCCACTGACTGGGTCGCGTTCAGTCGAACGATGCGATTTGGCTCCGCGTTCGCAAGCGCGAGATAGGTGTCACGCACCCGTTCGTGAAACGATCGGTCGGCTTGCTCCATTCGATCCGGTGCTGTCTGGCGCTTTCGGGCGAAGCCGGTCGCAACTGCCACGTCGAGCAGGAAAGTCAGATCAGGCTTGACTCCAGCCGTGGCGAACTCGATGAGCGCATCGACGGCGTCCCGGGGCAACCCTCGGCCACCGACCTGGTAGGCGATCGTCGAATCACTAAAGCGGTCGCTGATCACAATCGCCCCCTTCGACAAGGCCGGACCCAACACTTCGTCGACCAACTGGGCTCGAGCCGCCGCGAATAGCAATGCTTCGGTGCGAGCGTTCGGTGCGTGATCGGGCGAAAGGAGCAGCGCTCGAATCGCATCGCCGATTGGCGTCCCCCCGGGTTCGTAGACGGGAACCACGACGTAGCCTTCCGATCGAAGGGATTCAGCAAGACGACGAGATTGAGTCGTCTTGCCACCCCCTTCTGGTCCTTCGAAGCTGATGAACACCTGTTTACTCGCGCGTCGAGTTGAAGATACGAACGCGGCGATGCGGCTCGCGCCCTTCGCTGCGTGACGTTAGATTATACTTCTCGGCCATTTCGTGCTGCAGCCGGCGGATGTAGGCATTCTGCGGCGATAAATCGACCGGCTGTTCGGCCGCTAGCACGTGATTGATCGCATCTTGCGTTTCGGCGAGAGCCGCTTCCACCGGGTCCGGCGGAACGTCGAGATCGAACAGGCTCGCTAGTCCTTGCTGGACCTGGACCAGTGTATTGCTCTTCAAAACGTACACCGGGACGCCGGTTTCCTCGGCTTCCTGGATCGCCGTGCCTCGTTTCCGATAGTAATTCTTCAAGGTCAGCACGGCATCTGCCTGCTGGAGATCTTTCACGAGCTCGACCGGTAGCTGTAGCATCTGCGCGGCTTGATCCAAGCGGCTGTGGCTAATCCCATACGCATAAATGCGGAGCGTGCGACTCGGCGTCGTGGGACGGCTCACTCGGGCCGGGGCCGGGGCCGGTTCCGGTCGAGACGCGGTTGGTGCTGGCGCCTCGGGCACGAACGACTTCGCTTGCTCGACTTTGATCTCTCCGGTTTGCTGGAGAGTGCGAAGCTGCGCGGGTACCGGGCGACCGCGTAAAATTGCGTCGACGGTAACGGCGACATCGGGTTGGACGGCCACTTCGTCCCACGATTGAATTTCGACGACAACGTCAAAGGTTGGAGGCGCCTTGCGCTCCAGGATCGACTTCTGCGTGCCCCGCCGACGCGCCTCCTCGTCAGAAAGAGTGACGCTTTGGATTCCGCCGATTAAGTCGGAGAGGGTCGGATTCAGCATGAGATTTTCCAAGCTCGTACCGTGGGCCGTACCGACGAGTTGGACGCCTCGTTCGGCGATCGTTCGCGCGGCCTGAGATTCGAGCTCGGTGCCAATTTCGTCGATGATGATAACCTCGGGCATGTGATTCTCGACCGCTTCAATCATCACCGCGTGTTGTAGATTTGGACGTGGCACCTGCATCCGCCGCGCGTGGCCAATTCCGGGATGTGGAATGTCGCCGTCCCCGGCGATCTCGTTCGAGGTGTCGACGATGACCACTCGTTTTTTGAAGTCGTCGGCGAGAACTCGGGCGACTTCGCGTAGCATGGTCGTCTTTCCGACGCCTGGTCGACCCAGCAGTAGCGTGCTTCGACCAGATTCGATGATGTCTCGGATGATTGCGATCGTGCCATAAACCGCCCGGCCAATCCGACAGGTGAGTCCGACGATCCTCCCTTTGCGATTCCGCATGCAGGAGATTCGGTGCAAAGTACGCTCGATTCCGGCGCGATTGTCTTCGCCGAACTCGCCGATCCGCGAGACGACGAAGTCGAGGTCGGCGCCGGTCACTTCCTCCGACGTGACCACGATTTCTCGGCCCGGAAACCGCGCCTCGGGCACGCGACCCAAGTCAAGCACGACTTCGAGCAAGTTGTCGCGATCGTCCATTGACCGGAGTGGATCGGCGATACGCGGCGGAAGCGTATCCAACAACGCATCGATGTTATCGGTGATCTGCCGCTGGACCACGGTTTCGGGGGTCAGCGGTGGCAGAGCCGGTAACGGCGTAGGGTTTTCCAATTGGCTTGCCGATCGTTGTCCGAAAGGCAGAGCCCCACGTCGGGACTCGTCCGACCGAGGTCGGAAGTCATCCGAACGGGAGCGACGTTGATATGAGTGGTATGTCATTTTTATGATGCTCGAATTGGTACCAGTTTTGCTTCGGGTATACGCACAGCTAATGCCCGCGCGAGCAGCGAATAATGCCCGACCTCCCGAAAGTGATGATCTTCCAGGGACGCAAGCACCGCGGGTTGATAGTCTCGAACGATGCAATTGGCAAAGCCGCCCGAACCGAGTCGGGCAAGGCCGAACCGCAGTAAACCGTCCACGTCGGGGGCCTCGGCTTGGTTCGACAAAATACCGAGACGTCGGCTTTGCCGTTCTACTTGCAGCCAGCCGCTCAGGCGGGGCGCGGTCTCAACAACGTAGTCCTGGCGCCGCGCCGCGCGGAAAGAAAGCGGAAAAGCCAAGTGATGTACTTGCCAGCCATCCGTCCACCTCCATTCGTGTAGAGTCATGCCTTCGGCTTGACGAACTCGAAAAGGAACGGTCACGCAATACAACTGAAAGAGCGATTGATGGTCCGACGCCCGCCGCGGTCGCAAGTGCGCCACGACAGTCACGTGTGCAAACGTCGGGACTTCCGGCAAGGCGTAAACGTATTCGGTGCAATACTGAAAGAAACCCGCCCGATTGGCCCACTCGAGGGCCGGATCGTTCACCGTCAATCGCAAGAAGACCTTTTGGATTCCTTCGTCCGCCGCGGCGGTCAGCAAATGCTCGAGAAGTCGAGTGCAGGTGCGTCCCGCGTCGGCTGACGGCAAGATCAAAAGCTGATCGATTTGCCAAACGTCGGCCCCCTCGCGATGTTTCGCGGTAACCAGTCCCGAGATGTGGCCGTGCTCGATTTGCACCCACGTTTCTCGTCCCGGTTCGAGGGCCAGCGAGTGACTCCAAAAATCGCGGACCGTAGGATAGGCTGACAACGCTTCTCGGTCGTCATCAGTGCGAGCAAGGGCCACCTGACGGCAGAAGTCGACGTAGGCAAGGAGATCGGTGGGCCTCAGCGCCCGTATCATCGACTTTCACGTGCCAGCGCACTAGCCTTAATGTTGCGATCGACGAGACTTGCGAAATATCGGTGAATTCTGCTGTCTTCGGTCAATTCAGGATGAAAAGATGTAGCGAGTAAATTCCCCTGCTGAACCGCCACGATCGTTCCATCTGGTAAGTTGGCAAGCACCTCAACGTCGGGACCAACACTTTCGATGATCGGGGCCCGAATGAAGACAGCGTGAAATGGCTCGGCGCCAAGGACTGGGATGGTCAGGTCCGCCTCAAAACTATCCACCTGCCGTCCAAAGGCGTTGCGACGTACCGTGGTCGCCATCACCCCCAGCGTTGGCTGCTCGGTCCCTCGGTCCAGAACCTCCGCTGAGAGGACGATCGCACCAGCGCACGTGCCGTAAACAGGCATTCCGGTTCGGGCGCGTCGGCGGATCGGCTCCAGCAGCTCGAAACGTGCGAGTAGCTTGCCAATGGTCGTGCTTTCACCGCCTGGGATAATCAAGCCGTCGATTTGCTCGACTTCTCGTGGCAGGCGTACTTCGCAACTGTCCACACCAATCCGCCGCAGCATTTGCAAGTGCTCGCGGAAATCCCCTTGAAGGGCAAGGACGCCGATTGTCACCGGCTTACCAGCCTCGCGTTGCCAAAAGTTCTGCTTTGGGAATCGACGAGATCTCCAGTCCGCGCATGGCTTCCCCAATTCCGGACGAAACCTCGGCGATAATGTCCGGGTTTTTATAGTGAGTCGTCGCCTGCACCACGGCGCGCGCTCGTGCCGCGGGGTCGGACGACTTGAAAATGCCGGAGCCGACGAAGATGCCATCTGCGCCGAGCTGCATCATCAGCGCGGCGTCCGCTGGCGTCGCGACGCCACCCGCGGCGAAGTTCACGACCGGAAGCTTGCCGGTGCGCGCAACCTCGACAACGAGGTCGTACGGCGCGGCCAGGTTCTTTGCTTCCGCCATCAGCTCGTCTTCGGGCATGTTTTGCAGCTTGCGGACTTCGCTCATCACGGCCCGCATATGTCGGACGGCTTCGACGATGTTGCCTGATCCGGCTTCGCCCTTCGTGCGGATCATCGCCGCGCCCTCGCCGATTCGTCGCAGAGCCTCACCGAGATCACGGGCTCCACAGACAAAGGGCACTTTGAAATCGTGCTTATTGATGTGATGAAGGTCGTCGGCGGGTGTCAGAACCTCCGACTCATCAATGTAGTCGACCTTGAGCGCTTCGAGTACCTGGGCTTCCACGAAATGGCCGATGCGGCACTTGGCCATCACCGGGATCGTGACTGCTTCGCAAATCCCTCGAATCAGCGTTGGATCGCTCATGCGCGCGACCCCACCGGCGGCCCGGATGTCGGCGGGAACCCGTTCCAGGGCCATGACTGCACAGGCGCCTGCTTCTTCGGCAATCTTCGCCTGGTCGGGGGTGACGACATCCATGATAACCCCGCCCTTAAGCATCTCCGCAAGGCCTTTCTTGACCGTCCAGGTTCCCTTATCCACGAGTGGTCCTCCCCAGCTTCTCTTTGCGATGATCGCTTCGCCCTGATCCATGGGACGACGAAGAACCGAATCCGCCGGTCCAGTCCATGGGACAGTAGGCAAAATCCCGCCTAATAATTTTATCATGGGGGACTAAGCAAGGCAATGTGCGGGAAAGTATGGAGAAGTGCGTTTAGCCGAGCGTCTGGTCGGTCTCTGGCACCATCGTATCGTCCGGTCCGAGGGGTTCAGCTCGGGGCACGTGGCTCGAAGACGCGCGGCGGCGGCGACTCGGAAGTCGCAGGCGCGTGATCTGGCTCGCAAAAAATAGTATTCGCAGCAGAATCTCGAGACCCACGATCGCCAGGAGAGCCGTTCGCGCGAAATTGCTGACTGACCTACCCGCGGCGAGGCCAGGCGGATCGAAACGGAAGTGGATGGTGTGATTGCCCGCGGTGACGGCGACCCCTTGCACAATTCCGTCGGCTTCGAGTAATGGGGCCGGCGTCCCGTCGATGGTGACGTGCCAGCCGGGGTAGTCAATGTTGCTGAGCACGAGCAAGCCAGGCCGCGTCACCGCGGTCTGAACGGAAACGTCGTTGCCGTCGTAACTTGAAATTTCGACGCTCTGGGTGGGCGAGATGGTCGTCGTCTCGGTAATCGGCGTGGATGCGAGAAGCCAGGCCGGCACCGCGCCTTCCACGACTGCGCTGGTTTTCAAGTCGACGTTTGCCACGCTTTGCAGAGCGATCTGATGGTCGGGAACGGCGACGACTTGATTGACGATGTAGGCCCGTGGCAGTCGGTCTTTAGGGTCAATTTCGTACAGATTGACCGCTCCGTCGTGTAGAACGGGGAGCAGGCGCGGGTCGGTTAATTTGCGCTTGGTAATGACGTAGCGAACGTTTAACACCTGCCATCGCGTCCACTCTGGAACTACCTTGGTGAAGTCGCTGTAGCTCTTCGTCTCGAGTGGGCTATTGCCGACGACGTCTTCCAATCGCCAGATGGCACCCCCGTTACCGTCGCCCGGCAATAACCCTTCACTGGCGATCCGAAACAGACCGGTTGGATACTGCTCGAGATAATTGACAATCGGGGTCGGCGACAACAAGTGGTCGGGCGATCCCGAACGCAGGTTAGCTTGCCAGTCTACCGAAAAGACGTCGAGGGCCACGAGGCCGACGACTAATAGACCGGTTAAGGCGCTTGAGATCATGCCCCGCTCGCGAAGCCAGATGAGAGTCGCGCCCAGGCCGAACACGAGGGTCAAGAAAGCCATGGGATCGGTGAACGCGAGCAAGGTACCCTGGGCACCGCTGGCAGCGGCAAAGTCGATGACGATCAGCACGAAATAGCCGATGATCGCGGCGATCGGCCAGCGTAGCCCCCGGCGTAGCCAGGCAAGCGATAGGTCAGCCGATGCCGCCAGCCGGGCTGCGCCGAATCCAGCAAGGATCGCGACCGCGAAATCAAATAGGAAGACGACCCGCTCGTGGTCGCGCAGCTTGAAACCATCCGTTAGCAGGTAGAAGATCGGTTGGAAAAATGTATTCGCCCCAAAAGAGAGCAACAGCGCCCCGATCCCGAGTGCGCACCAAAACGCCTTGTTCGAACGGCGAAACCGGCTGGACATGGCAATCGCAACGAGAAGCCAGGTGAAGATGCCGTTGTACAGTGGCGCTCCGCCGATCGACGACGGGAATAACAATCCAACGACCTCGTGCAGCGCAAAGCCGCCCTTGGTGAAATCGTAGGTCGAGGTCGCCCGATCGGTTAGCATCAGATGAGCAAAGCCGGGTAACAAGGCGATCGCGCCGAGCGCGACGCTGCCCAGCCCTACCACAACCGCACCAATCAGTGGCGTGACGTGAATTCGGTCGGCCTGCTTACTCTTGAAGGCGGCATATCCGGTGCAAGTGATGAGACTGTACAAGAGAGTCTGAGGATGACCCACGAGCGCGGCGATTCCCAGAAGCGCGGCGGCTCCGGCGAATCCGATCAGTGATCCATAATCAGCGCCGAGATCGATGCACAGCAGGGCCAGTGGGAGCCAGACGC
>DATLSK010000131.1:0-4880 GCA_035534155.1 Chloroflexota bacterium
TCAGGTGGCCACGGCGCGCGACCAACCGCAAGCCGTCGGCAAAAGCCAGCGCACCGGCCGCGGCTAACGCGGTATATTCACCTAAACTGTGACCGGCCGCGACGACAACCTCAATTGCCGCACCGGCTCGATCTTGCCAGACTTCCCGGCAAGCCTGCCAACTGGCATATCCGACGACGTAGAGCGCCGGCTGGGCGAGCGCGGTGTCGCGGAGCGCATTGTCGTCACCTTCAAAGCACAAGCGACGGAAATCCCACCCGAGCACGTCGCTAGCCTCGTCGAAAAAAGCCCGCGTCGACCCGAAACTCTGCCAGAGCGCAGATCCCATACCGAGATGCTGGGCGCCCTGCCCTGGACAGAGAATTCCAACCCGTGACATCAGCTTACTCGACCTTTAAGACCTGTTCGCCCTTGTACATGCCACAGTTCGGACATACCACGTGGGACGGCCGCATTTCGTGGCAGTGAGGGCATTCGACGAGATGGGGTGGCGTGATGTGGAGATGCTGTCGACGCTCGCCCTGTCGCGCTCGCGACGTCCTCCGTTTTGGAAGTGGTGGCATTAGCTATTTTCTCCTGATTGTGATTGCTCTTCAGATGCCTCGTGGTCGCTTAAAAGCGACTCTAAGATCGCGAACCGCTCGTCTTCAGGCTTGACCACACACTGGCAGCGCTGCTGGTTGCGATTGACTCCGCAGACCGGACACAGCCCTGCACAATCGCTGCGACAGAGCGGCTTCATGGGAAGCTCGAGCACCCCGTATTCGCGCACCGCGGGGGTTAAGTCTAATTCATGTCGTTCATTGATTTGGAATGCGTAGCTCTCGTGAGGGATGTTTAACTGTTGTCCCGTTACGACGTCGACGGTCGGGATATACTCCTCGCTAAAGCGAATATCGAGCGGTTCGACGTAGACGTCCAAGCACCGACTACATTCTTCCTTCGCCGCGGTCTTCAGGCGAGCATCCACCAGGACCCCCTGGTTGGTTCGGATGAGCCGAACCGTCCCTCGGATCGGCTCGGTCAATCGAACGTCCTCGTCGAGCTGAGGAAGCGTTTCGTCAACGTCGTAGGTGCGAGTCGTTCCCACCGCCGCCTTGAGTAGCTGGGACACGTTAAAAATCATAGCTTTACCCCCAGCCAACGTCCCGATGGCAGCAAACCATGATAGTATAGGCCCGGTTGAGCAATCAGTCAAGAAACCAGGCTATCTACCAGGCACTATTCGCTGACCCTGCCATCCAGCGGGCGGTGAACGCCGCGATCGAGGGTCGTTCGACCTTTTCGTACGGATGCTAATAGCTTCGTTAGCTCGTTTTCCAGTCCTCCCAAGACGTCGAGTGCGTACTGATCCGCACCTTGACGGACATCCTCGGCTTCTTGTTGACTATCCGCGATGATTTGGCGGGCATGCTCTTCCGCCTGGCGATAGATTTCAGTCTCCTGCAACATCATCGTGGCGCGCTCGCGCGCCGTGTTGATGATCTTGTCGGCTTCCGTCTCGGCATGCAGGATCACCCGGTCCTTTTCCTGGCTCACTCGACGCGCTTGCTTGATCTCTTCCGGCACGGTGACCCGAAGCTGATCAATGATGTCTAGGAACTCTTGCTCGTCGATCATCGTCCGTGATGAAAGTGGCAGGCGCGTCCCGGAACTGACCAACTGCTCTAAACGGTCGATCAACTGCAGTACGTCGATGGTCTCACCCCCTCCGCGTCAGCCCGCCAGCCAGCGTGGCACCGAGGCGGCTTCTCCCCGCTCGATGAACTGCTGGCGGAGCGCCTCGGCGACAAAATCTGGAACTAATCCCTGGGCCGGCCCGCCCAATTTAATGACTTCTTTAATCAAACTCGCGCTCAAAAAGCTGTATTGTAAGTTCGTGACAAGACAAACGACTTCGATACCGGGTGCCAAACGCCGATTCATGAGCGCCATCTGGGTCTCAACCTCGAAATCTGAAACGGCGCGTAGGCCGCGGACGATCACTTTCGCGCCGACCTGCTGGGCAAAATCCACGGTGAGGCCGGTGTACGGCTGGACTTCGAGATTGCTCTCGCCGGCCAGGGCCCGCTCGGCCATCGCGACGCGTTCGGAAGTGCGAAAGATCAGTGACTTCGAAGGGGTATCGTACACCGCGAGAATCACGCGGTCAAAGATTGCCGCCGCCCTTTTGGCAATATCGATGTGGCCCATGGTGATTGGATCGAAACTGCCCGGATAAATTGCCGTGGTGGCCATTTCAACCGCCTAGCGTCCCGCACGGTCGGAGCACTCGGTACGTCCCGAGAACTGCCGAACCGCCTTGGGGTGGTCGAGGGACATTCCGGAACATCTCCCTCAGAATCGTACTAAAATCTAATCGTATCAGATCCGCCATCGGAATATCGAGACAACAGTGTCTCCGTGACGACGGTCTCGCTCCAGTGTCAGTCCGTCGTATTGCTCCGTTAAGCTCACTCGCCGGGAGTGCTCAACTGTGACCAATGCCCCCGGAACGAGTAATCGTTTGCTCGCCAACTCGGCAACGACGTCAGCCACTCTCGGATCGGCGTACGGCGGATCCATAACCACCAGATCGTACGGCAGATGGAGGGAATGGTCAACTGCTCCTTGGACCACTTTCTCCGCGGCCAGCCCAATGACCTTGGCGTTTCCGGCCAGATCGGTGGCTTCTAAATTGCGCTGAATGACTCGCCGCGCCGACGCGTTTGCCTCGACGAAATCGCACCACGCCGCTCCGCGCGAAAGCGCCTCGATACCCAGTGCGCCGGTGCCCGCATACAGGTCCAACACTTTCAATCCGGCCCAGAGTTCCAAACTTCCCGGCTCTGCCGCCTCCGGCGTCTCAGAGCCCCCCGGACGCTCCACCGCTAACCGGGCCTCGAGCATAGAAAACAGAGCGCCCTTTACTTTATCAGACGTCGGTCTGGTTTGTACGCCCGGCGGCCCGACCAATGGTCGACCACGCGCCAGCCCCGCGATCACTCGCACTGTTACACGAGGTCGACGTGGCGCTGCCAGAATTGCGTGACCATGGACCCGAGCTTCCGGTTTTCCGGCGCCTCGAGCAGCGGATCTGCACTATAAAGGTCCTCGGCTGCTGACCGCACTTTTTCGAGAACGACCACGTCAGTTAGCCGGGCCATCTTGAGATCCGGCAACCCACTCTGGCGAGTGCCAAAAAATTCGCCCGCGCCGCGCATTTCCAGATCCGCTTCGGCGAGTTTGAACCCGTCGTCGGTCTTCTCCAGCAGTGCCAGACGCTGATCGCTGGTTACACTTGGACTGTCCGAGATCAAAAGGCAGAATGATTGCGCACCACCACGACCGACACGACCGCGGAACTGATGAAGCTGCGCCAGGCCAAACCGATTCGCGCCTTCGATGAGCATAACCGTGGCGTTTGGCACGTCAATGCCCACTTCGACCACCGCGGTCGACACCAGGACGTTCAGCTCCCCGTTTTGGAAGCGCCGCATGACCTGCTCCTTCTCACTCGGCCGCATTCGTCCATGCAGCAGGCCGAGTGTCAGGTCGGGAAAAACATCGTGCTGCAGTCGCTCATACTCGTCGACCGCGGCGCGCGCTTCGCTCCGCTCGGATTGCTCGACTAACGGGTAAATGACAAACGCCTGGCGCCCGGCCGCGACCTCGCGACGGAGAAATTCGTAAGCCTTCGGCCGATCGGTCGGCCGAAGATAGCGCGTCTTAATCGGTTGACGCCCTGGCGGACGCTCGTCAAGGATCGCCAGGTCGAGATCGCCATACAGTGTCAGCGCCAGGGTGCGTGGAATCGGCGTGGCAGTCATAACGAAGACATGCGGATTATACCCTTTTTGCCGCAGAACGCTACGCTGTTCGACGCCAAAGCGATGCTGCTCGTCGATCACGACCAACCCGAGACGGGCGAACTCGACCCCTTCTTGGACCAACGCCTGAGTGCCAACCACGATGCCAGCAGTACCGTTGGCAATGAGCGCGTAGCGGCGCTTCCGTTCCGCTCCTTTTACCGACCCGGTCAAGAGTGTGACCAGCGGTGCCGCGTCACCCAGTCCGGAAAACAATCTCTCAAAGGTCCGGTGATGCTGCTCGGCGAGGATCTCGGTGGGGGCCATGATCGCCGACTGGTATCCGTTCGCGGCCGCTTGTATCGCGGCCGCGGCCGCGACGACCGTTTTACCCGATCCGACGTCACCTTCGAGCAACAGGCTCATCGGCCGCTCCTCGCGCAGACGCTCTTGCACCGCCAGGAGAGCGCGCGTTTGCGCGCCGGTCAACCGAAACGGCAACTGGTCGAGAAACGCCTCGACCTGCGCGGCACCGTCAACGAAGCGCGGCGCAACAATCCCGGTCTCCCACGCTCGACGTCTTTGCAGCAGCCCAAGTTGAATTAAAAGCAGCTCGTCGAAAGCGAGCCGGCCGTTACTCGACACTTTGAGCTCGTCGCTGTCTGGATAGTGCGCCTGAGCGATCGCCTGGGGTAAATCCATCAATCGGTAGGCCCGCCGGATCTTGGCGGGCAAATAATCGACCAGATTTCCACCGTAGCGATCAAGAGTCTGCTTTAGCAAGCGTCGCATGAAGCGGCCACTCAAGCCGTCAACGAGCGGATACACCGGCACCAGGCGCGCGGTGTGAACGGTGTCTTCGCCGGAGAATAGCTCCCATTCCGGATCCTTGAAGACTGGACGCCCACCAACCAAACGGCATTCGCCACTCATGACAATCGTCCGACCGGGAGTGAGCTCTTGCGAGACGTAGTCCTTGCGCCGGATCCACACCGCCTCGGCGGTGCCGGATTCATCGGCAAGGATCACCCGAATAATCAAGAGGCCGCCCGGACGTGGCTCGACTTTCGTCCGCCAAACGCTCGCCAGGAT
>DATLSK010000132.1:0-3575 GCA_035534155.1 Chloroflexota bacterium
CGGCTGTTATAACAATTCGTCGACCCCAGGAGAATCCGGTGAAGATCGATCGTCGCAGCTTCGTGCCGCTGTACGTGCAGCTCAAAAACATCGTTCAGCGTCAGATCATGAGCGGCGAGCTTCTGCCGGGAGCATCACTCCAGTCCGAGCCGGCGCTGGGCCGAGCGTATGGCGTCAGCCGGATCACCGTACGTCAGGCCCTCGACGAGTTGGAGGCCGAGGGCTTGATCCGGCGCGAGCCATGGCGCGGCACGTTCGTCGCGGCGACGACGTCGAAGCGCGGACTCGTGATCGGGCTACTTTTCGGAGGCATGAGCGAGCGAACCTTCGGCCACCGCAACGATACGTCGTTTGGTGATTTAGTCCGGGGTGTCGCTGACGCGGCGAGCCAACGGGGCGCCCTCGTCCATCCGATTCCCCTGGGCGATCACGACCGCCTGGACCTGGCGCTGGCTACCCCGACGGTTCGTCAGTTGAATGGATTACTCGTCCGACTGGCTCAGGAGTTCAACGAAGAGACGCTCGCCGTCCTGGATGCGACCGGTTTACCGTACGTCGTGATCAAGCGACGAGTTCCGCCGGGGCGAGCGAGCTGCGTTTTCGCCGACGACCTGAGCGGGGCGGAAGCGGCGACGGCGCACCTGCTTGGGCTCGGCCGACGACGAATTGCCCTGCTGCTCGGGCCGGCCGAGATCGGTGCCTGGGAAGAGCGTCGGCTGGGATACGAGCGTGCGCACATCAAAGCAAACGTGGCGCTGGATCCGGGTCTTATTGTCAATGTCGGGTATCCGATGGACGAAGCGAGCTTCGAGGTCGCGCGGACGATGTTGTCGCGACCGAATCGACCAACCGCGATTTTCGCCGGGAACGATTACATGGCCATTGGCGTTTACCGGGCGATTCGCGACCTGGGGTATGAGCCCGGTCGCGACGTCCCGGTCGTCGGCTACGGCGGCACAGTTATCTCGACGACGATGTATCCGGCGCTGACGACGGTGTCGGTCTCGGGGCATAGCCTGGGGAGTGCCTCGGCTGAGCTCCTGCTCGACTTGATCACCGGCGTCGCCCGCGGAGCCCACCAGGTCACGGTGCCATGGCGTCTCGACGTGCGTCAATCATCGGTCTGGGAATTGAACGCCCGCGTTTCAGATCTGACCACGAGTATCGACGGTGTCATTTCGGCAGGGTAGGACGGTGAGCGCAGTCCGTCCACCAGTCGATCTTGACCATGCCCATCGAATAAATGTAAAGAGGAAGGCATGAAAGTCGAATTTCCCTTGCCTCGGGGACTGGCGAGCGCGAACCTCAACCTGCCAGATGGCCAGGTCAAGGAAGTCGCGAGTAGAAATCCAATCGCAACCAAAGAATGGGAGCAGATCGTCAGTGAGGCGCTCGCGGCGCCAATCGGAACGCCGCGGCTGCGTGACCACGATCTGCATGGGAAAAAAGTAGCCGTCATTACCGACGATTGGGGGCGGCCGACGCCGGCCCACCGGGTGCTGCCCGCGGTCTTACGTGAGGTCGAGCAGGCCGGAGCGCGGCGGGAAGATGTGACGGTGCTGACCGGCAGCGGTGTCCATGCCCCGATGAGTGAAGCCGACCTTGTCCGGAAGGTTGGCGCTGACGTCCGCGAGCGCTATCGCTGCGTTTCCCACGATGCGGTCGAGCACGAAATGAGTTACGTCGATCGCTCGTCACTTGGTACGCCGATCTGGATCAACAAGATTGTTGCCGACGCCGACTTCCGGATCGCGGTTGGCCGAGTTGGACCGCACAATACCCACGGCTACGAGGGTGGGGCGAAAATGATCACCCCGGCCGTGTCATTTTGGATCACGGTGCTGCGTAATCACTCGGCTAACTTCTCGCCGAGCTGCGAGTACGGGAGCTACTGGAAAAATCCGAGCCGCCAGGACGTAGATGAGATCGGCGGCATCGTTGGACTCGACTTCATCGTGAATTTCGTCATCAACCGCCGTGGTGAGCCGTTCAAAGGTTTTGCTGGCCATCGTCTCCATGCTCACCGTGCGGGCATTGCCTGGGGCGACGAGAACGTTTGGGGCGCGGCGATCGCTCAGCGGGCCGACATCGTCGTCGCGACGCCCGGAGATCTGCAGCCCGGGGCATTTGGTGCATCGCCCCTGGAAATGGCGACGATCGCCTGCCGGCCCGGTGGCACCACCATTTTGGTCAATCCGGTCAAACGCGCCGAACGTGAACTTTCACCATTTCAGGCTGAAATGGCAACATGGTCGTTCGATCGAATCTTCCTCGAACACGAGCGGCGCGACCTGGACTTGCCGGCGCGCAAGATTAGCGACCGTTGTAAGACAATTCGTGGTGAGTACTACGCCCGTCGCCCGGGCATGTCTCGCCACGTCGTCGTCGTCGGCGAGCCGCTCGCGAGCAATGCCGAAACTCGTCTCGGCCACCACCCTGCCGCGGACTTACAAACCGCGATCGACGAGGCACTCGAACGGGAGAGCCGCGACGCGCACGTGGTGATCCTCTCGCAAGCCGCGACGACGCTACCACTCGAGAGATTGCATAGCTTTGACTGATCAACGAGAGAAAAGACAAAATGAGAGGAACGAATGGCTGACCTGGAACAATGGTGGCTGCGACCGTATCGGCAGTTTCAGACGAACATTCGGGAGATCGACGCGCCTCTCGACGTCAAGCAGACCGTCGCCCGGATCGTCGAACTAGGCGCAAACGCCTGGCTGCTGAACACGGCCGGAATCGTGTCCTTCTATCCGACTTCACTCGCCTTCCAGCATCCGAGTCCGTGGCTGAGAGAGCGACCGAGTGGTGACCTGATCGGCGACGCGGTTCGGGAAGCCCACGCCCACGGCGTCCGACTGATCTCGCGCTGCGATTTCTCGAAGATTCATCAGGATGTTTACGAGGAGCATCCAGAGTGGTGCTTTATCAGTACGCGGGGCACGCATCAGATCTACAACGGTCTCTATAGCACTTGTCCGAGCGCCCCTTACTATCAAGAAAGGTCACTCGACGTCATCGGGGAAATTCTCGACCGGTACCCGATTGACGGTTTCTTCTTCAACGCCTTCAATTTTCCAATTCGCGACTATTCCCGAAACTACCACGGCATCTGCCAATGCGCGCACTGTCACCGCCGCTTCGAAGAGCGCTACGGCATGACTTTGCCCCGGGAAGAGGACTGGAGCAATCCCGCCTACCTGCGTTGGCGCGAATACTCGCGCGACACGCTCAGTGAGCTGGCGGGACGGGTTCGGTCTTTTATCAAAGAACGGCGCCCGGATGTTTGTCTGAGTCTCCGCTTCAATCCCGACGTGGTCATGCACGAGGTCAACAATGCGGTCGATCGGCCGCAACCGCTCTGGGTTTATTGGGCGGGTGAGTTCGGACGTGAGACGCGAACCGCACATCCGGAAAAACCGGCGATCATCAACAGCGTGATGTTCCTCGACATTCCGTACCGATTCTCGGCCGAGCAGCCGGGTCTGGTTGGTTTGCACCTGGCCCAGACGTTGTCTCAAGGCGTGAACCCCTGGGCCTATGTGATTGGCACGACCGATCAACCGGATCGT
>DATLSK010000133.1:0-16531 GCA_035534155.1 Chloroflexota bacterium
GATTGTTCGTCCGATCCCATGGTTTGATCGTCGAACTCTCGCAATGCGCGGCTGGTTTGGTGTTCAGGTGCCGATCGACCGTCAGGATATTGGCCATGGAAATAGGTCTTTTGCCAGTAGGGGGCGCCGGTCTCGCTGGAAAGCTCGCTCCATGGGTGATTCGCGAGGGCTTCACCACGTCTCGACGCAAACTCATCGAATGCCGCCGCGGTCGCGGGATCCGTCGTCAAATCTCGGATGACCGGTTGGAACGATTCGAGCTCACCTCGCCGTTGGGGCACGAACATGCAGATCGGCTCACCAACACTGAACGGCACCACGACACCCGGACGCATGAGCTTCCAGTTCGAGGGCACATGAGACTCAACTGAATCTCAACGAAGACTCATCTCACATCATGGTTGGGGACGAGAGCAACGAACTCGTTGCGTCGACGGACAGTCATTCGGCAGGGCGGCAGATTGTCGCCCTGGTTACAGACGGGCACGTCACACATCGTGGCGCACGACCGGAATCGGGGTGAGCAGACGGGTTGAGCTGGCGATCAAGAGACACTTTCGGCCTCAGAAGTGGCCTATGCCACCCGCCTCCGGTTCTGCCTCTCGCTCTACGTAAGCGTCAATAGCGCCTCGCGGTCGGCTCGCGCAATCGGCGTCTGTTTTTGAATCATCTCGATCAGCTTCGGGAATCCTTTACGCTGACCGATGATGACCCCGCCGAGCAGATTTTCGCCATGAAAGAATAGGCGACGGTAACTCTCTGAGGCCTCGTCCAGCCAAATCGCCGATTCGAGCTCCGGATCGGACTCCGGGGTCGCGCCGAAGGCCATGATCCGATTGTGAAAGAGGGTTGTCGAATACGTCGGCACTTCGTCATAGGCAACGCTTCCTCCAACCATGTTCTGGCCGGCCACTTTCCCATGGTTCGTCGCGTTGTCCCACGTTCCCATCACCTGGTGGCTGCCGACGTATCGATCGAAGTACTCCGCCGAGTCGCCCGCGGCGAAAATGTCCGGCAGATTCGAGCGAAGATACTGGTCCGTCTTGACGGCCTCGTTCGTTTCGATTCCACTGCCTGCCAGAAAATCGACGTTGCGGGTAATACCAACGCCAACCCCGACCAGATCGGCGGGATATTCTCGACCATCTGACGCGACCACCCCGACGACCTTGCCGTCCCGACCACGCAGTTCTTTGATGCCGACTCCGTGAATGATTTGGACGCCGTGCTTTTCAGCAATTCGGTCGACCAAGGCACCGCCTTCCTCTTCGAGCACCCGCCGCAAGAAATGCGGTCCTCGCATCAGCCACGTGGTGTTCAGGCCACGCGATCGAAACGCTTCGGTAAGCTCGTAAGAGATGTAGCTGCCACCAATGACCACCGCATTCTTCGATCGATCAATCTGCTCACTAATCGCGATCGCGTCGTCAAATGTTTGGAAATTGAAGACGTTCTCCAGGTTGCCGGCCCCCGGCAGCGGATTCGCCCGTCCGCCCGTCGCCACCAGCAACGCGTCGTATGGTAGCACCCGACCAGACTGCAAGTGAACTTCTTTGCCCTGGGGATCAACCCGGGTAACACGCGTTTCCAGCATCAAATCGATCGATCGATCCTGGTGCCACGCGACATTCTTGATTGTCACTTTTTGTTTGCTGATCTTTTGCTTCAAGAAGGGCGGCAGAGCGATTCGGTTGTACAGAGAATGCGGCTCGTTGGTGATCAATGTGATCGACGCGTGCAACTCCGCTTTGCGTACTTGTTCCGCGGCGGTTGTCCCTGCGATTCCATTACCAATGATCACGTATTTGCGATCTGCACCGTTTTCTAACACGCCGACTGTTCCTCCACTGTCATCCGGCCTTCTGCCTCTCGACTGCTGGTCGGAGCCGCAATCGAAAGGAGTACCACGCCCTGAATAACCAGCGACCGACCGATTAACATTCAATTTATACGGCAATTATAGCGGAAATCTCCACCGAGACGACGAACCCTCACGATTGGTCACGATCGCGAGCCTGAAACGCGTCTCGGACTGACACTCTCGGCAATCTCGACGCGCCCTCGAGCACCAGGTCTGAAGCCCGGTCGGCTATAATGACGACCGCCACGCCCGGCCGATAATCCGGTCGGTCGCGACTATTTCAGGCAAGACGAACACCGAGGAAGAACTAGATGCCCAAATCACGGACCGTCATTATGTCCGCACAGCAGTACGATGCGGAGCTAAAGAATGGCAGTGCAACCTGGACTGAGATCCTTGACGTCGCCCAGCGAGCTGGGGTGGCGGGAATCGAATTTCGCGAGGTCTACTGGCGAGACAAGACCGCGGAGATTTCAGCCATGCGGGCCGAGCTGGCGCAACGAGGCCTAATCGGAACCTATGCGACGTTCGAAACGCTCTTCGGCGACAATGCGTCAGCGAGGGTCCGCGAGGCAGTCGACGACGCCGCCGCGCTTGGTTCGCGACTTCTCCGCGTCTTCTCTGGTCCGGCCGCCTCGGACGACAATCGCCAGGCCTGGGACGAAGTGGCAAGCCTGATCGACTACGCAGCTAACCGCGGCGTGGTCCTGGCCCTCGAAAACTTCGCTCGAACGCCCGGTAATCGCGTAGCCGAGGTTAAGCGTGTCCTCGACCGCCTTTCCGGGCTCAGCCTCGGCACAAACCTGGACATCGGCAACTACGCCGCGAACGGCGAGGACATCATTGGCGCGATCCGTACGCTGGGTCCCCGAATCGTCTCGAGTCACCTCAAAGACGTTCTGGACACCGCGGATGGCGGAACAACCACGGCACTGGGCGAAGGGCGGCTGCCGATTGACGCGATCATGGCAGAGTTCGACCGTCTACCACAACCGGTTATCCATTGCTTTGAATTCGCAGGCGGTGGCGAAGCGGAAGCGCGGGTAAAGCGAAGCCTGGCGACGCTCGCGGCTTTCTAAGGCATTAGAGCTGAAAGAAAAGAGGCTTCTCGTTGCATAGTCACGGAATTGCCGGGGCAGGCTTGCCTTACCTGGGCGCCGCTGACCAATCGTAACAAGACGTCGGCAAGATCCGGATAACCGGCCGTCGCTCGATCGCCATGTACTGGTATTGCGGATACTTGGAGCGGAGCAAGCTCACGGCCTGGCCGTGCAATTCGGTGTCCAGGTCGAGCAAGTCGGCCATGCCGTGAATCATCAAATAGCTCAGCTTGCTCCAGTCTTCGGAATAGTCGTCGACTGTAATGGTGACGTCGGGATGAGCGAGGAGATTCCGAACGCGGCCGAGGTCGCGAGCCTGAACCCGCTTTGGCTTTTCATCAAGGGACGAGTAAATCCCGATTCCATCGACCGCGAAACAAATCGGAATGACCTGGGGACGCCCACGCGGATCAACCGTTCCAAACCGCGCCACCCGATAGGTCGCCAATTTCTGCCATTGGTCGGCGGATAGCACGCCGTGAGAAATATGGCTCATGGTTGGCGAAGCGACGGGCGGACCGCACCGACGAGATAGAGTGAGCCAGTGACACAAACCACATCGTTCGGCCCGGCCTCGCCAATCGCGAGACGGACCGCGTTCAGCGGATCCGGCTCGACCAGTCGTGGCAGGTCGGGAGCCAGGTGCACACAAACCGCGGCAATTTCCGATGGATCCACGGCCTGCCCCCGTCCAAAATCGGTGGCAGCGTCGAAGGTCGTCAAGATAACCCGACGCAGACACGGTAAGATCGGCGCGATCGTTGCCTCGAGGTGGTGACCCCGTTTGAAGGCGAGTACCGCGGTCAGCGGGCGCTTGGGATAGAGTGTCGTCAACGCCTCGACCAGCGCTTGCATCTTATCCGGATTGTGGGCGCCATCGAGCACGACGAGAGGTTCCTGTCGAACAACTTCCAGCCGACCTGGCACCCGAACCATACGTAGCGCGGTTCGCAAGGCGGTTTCCGCGACCGGATAGCCGGCCCGCTCCAATGCTGCGACACCGGCCACCGCGACCACCGCGTTGTGGACCTGGTGCTGGCCGAGCAGGCCGAGCTCGAGGTCGTCATACCGGCGAACCGGCAGCTCGACATTAAATCGAGCCCCATCGGACCGCAGTTCAATCGTTTCCGAAAAAAAATCGCGTTCAGTTTGCCAGAGTGGCGCTCCGACGTCCTGACAGCGAGCTCGGACGATCTCTGAGACGCTTGGTTGGGTCACACCGCTGACAAACGGAACATCTGGTTTGGCAATCCCGACCTTATCCTGCGCGATCGCCTCGACCGTATCGCCGAGGATCTCGGTGTGGTCCAAACCGACGTTCGTGAGCACCGTTGCGACTGGCTGGACAACGTTGGTTCCGTCGAACGTGCCTCCGAGACCAACCTCGACCACCGCTAGATCGAGCCTTTCCTCCTGAAAGAAGCGAAAGGCAGCGGCAACGGTCAACTCGTACCAGGTCGGACCAATCGCCCGCGCCGCGGGCGCCAGATCGAGCAGAATGCGGGACAATCGCTCTGCCTCGATGGCCTTACCGTCGATCACGAAGCGCTCTTCGACTCGTTCCAAATGGGGCTTGACGTGCAGTCCGACGCGATATCCCGCCTCTTGTAAGATCTGCGCGGCAATGGTCGCGGTCGATCCTTTGCCGGCGGTCCCTCCGACATGTAAGACTGGCAAGCCAACCTGCGGATTCCCGATCAATTCGAGCAGTCGCCGCATTGGCTCCAAGCTCGGCCGCTCGGTCAACCGACTCGGGACGCTCAGTTGATCCAGTAGAACCTCGGGAGCGGTCTCCGCCGCGAGCTCACTCCGCATACCTTCCCTCATTGCCCGCCCTTGTCCGCATCAGCGCGCCCGGATTATACTGCCGTTCTGCCCAGGCGTCCATCTGAACCCTGCGCCGATGATGTCGTAGCGAGCCCTGGCGAGGAACTTAGCTGACCTACCTGAAGAATCGGTCAAACCGACTTCCAATGATCTTCACCTTGACTCCTCCTCAAACTAGCATAGAATTCCTTAGGAGAAGGAGTCAGGCTTGCCATTCTCCGTGCACGTTCCGGTACTACTTGAAGAGACTCTTGACCTGCTTCAGCCGAGGTCTGGTGGGTGCTACGTCGATGGGACGTTGGGCGGGGGAGGCCACGCCGAGGCGATCCTGGAACGTTCATCGCCTGGCGGTCGCCTTTTGGGATTCGATCTCGATCCCGAGGCGCTCGAGCGAGTACGTGAGCGATTGCAGCCCTTTGGCGATCGCTTTGTCGAAGTCCACGCCAGCTTTGCCGAGCTCGAACGTTGGGTGCGTTGGTTTGGCTTTACGCCGACCGACGGGATCGTACTCGATCTTGGTCTGTCGTCGGACCAATTGGCCGACCTGAGACGCGGTTTCACGTTTCAAGCGGCGGCCCCTTTGGATATGCGGTTCAATCCGGTCCAGTCGACGCAAAACGCTCGCGACCTGGTCAATCGGCTCGACCTTGGCGAGCTCAGCGAACTTCTTTATCGCTACGGTGAAGAGCCGCGCGCCAAAGCGATCGCCCGGGCCATCGTACAACAACGCCAACGCCGGCCAATCGAAACAACCGACGAGCTCGCGGCTCTGATCGAGCGAGCCGTGGGCCACCGACGTGGCAAAACCCATCCGGCGACGCGCACTTTTCAAGCTTTGCGCATTGCCGTCAACGAGGAGTTGGCAGCGCTCGAGAGCGCGCTACCGCAGGCGATCGAAGTGCTTGGTCCAGGCGGTCGATTGGTGGTGATTTCGTTTCACTCGTTGGAGGATCGAATTGTCAAGCGGTTCTTCGTGGACCAAGCAGCAACCTGCGTCTGCCCACCCGGCCTGCCAATCTGTGTATGCGGCCGTCAGCCGCGGGTGAAGATTCTAACCAAGCACGCGGTGCGGGCCAGCGCCGAGGAGATTGCTCGAAATTCGCGCAGTCGCAGCGCGGTGCTTCGGGCGGTCGAAAAGCTATCGGAACCCGGGTAGTTCACGATGGAGTTAAACGTACGTACGCAGGTACCACCGATTGAGCGGTTGAACGATCGGCGTCGGCTCGTCCTCGCGCTGCCTCGACGAGCTCTCTTCATTCCTGGTCTGCTTTTGGTCGCTCTGGTCAGTCTGCTTTATCTCAGTCAGACCAGCGATCTCGCGGGAACCGGCTACGATATCGCCGACCTCCAGTCAGAGCAGCAGCAGCTTCAAATGCAAAACGAGCAGCTTCGCTTGCAGGTCGATCAACTCGAATCACTCGATCGCGTTGACAAAGAAGCGACAACTCGATTGCACATGGGGCCACCTGTTCACGTGATCTACGTGACCGCACCGCCAATGACTCTCCCAACCCCAGTCGCGACGACGCAAACACCCGACAGCAATCGCACCGCCTCACCTTCCGGCTGGCTCGGAAATGCCTTCGCCTGGCTACGCGCTCGGGTACCCTGACGTGGTCTCGACGATCGAACGCCCCACGGTCACCGGAGAAACGAATGAACTGGACACCCGGCGCTGGCGAGTCTATCTCATTGGCTCGTTCATCGTCGCTTGTGTTCTGCTTCTGAGCGCGCGCCTCGTTTACCTACAGGTGATCGAGCACGCGCATTTTGGAACCATGGCAACGGCCGAGCACTGGCGAGAGTCGATTATTCCACCGCGAAGAGGAGATATTCTCGACACCTCCGGGAACGAATTGGCCACGAGTGTGACCTACGAGTCGCTCTACGCCAGCACCACCGAGGTCAGCGATCCGGCCGCGGTTGCCCAGAAATTGGCGCCCATCATCGGCGCTCCCGCATCTGACATCCAAAAGATTCTCTCGAACAAACAAGCGGCCCCGACCTTGATCAAAGCTTGGCTTCCTGACGACGTGGCGACGGCGGTCGAAAAGCTCGGCATTGATGGACTCTTCCTTCAACAAGAGCCCAAGCGCGTTTATCCCCAGGGAAATCTGGCGGCCCAAGTGCTCGGGGTCGTGGGCGCCGACAATAATGGTTTGAGCGGCCTCGAGTTAGCCTACAATTCTGAGCTGGCCGGCAAGCCCGGTAAACTAGTCGCCGAGCGCGATACCGCCGGAGATGCCCTGGCTCTAGGTCCGCACCAATACACCGCACCGATCAACGGCTCGACCTTGACGTTGACGATTGACCGTTACGTTCAGTGGGTCGCTGAGCGCGAGCTAGAAGCGGCAGTGAGTCAGCACCATGCGAAAGGTGGCAGCGTCGTCGTTTTGGATCCGCGGACGGGCGCAGTCCTGGCAATCGCCGGGCGGCCAACTTTTCAGAACAATGCCACGGAGCTTTATTCCCAACAGAACGTGGACATGTACGGTATCCCGGCGGTATCGAACGCCTACGAGCCGGGCTCAATATTCAAGATTGTCACCATGGCGGCCGCGCTCGACACCGGTACTGTCACCCCAAACACATCCTTCTTCAATCCAGGTTATTTCAATTATTATGGCGGAACGATTCACGACGCGATTGGGCGATCGCCCGGCCCGGAAACGATGGCCCAGACGCTAACCTATTCGTCAAACATCGGCGTAGCCTGGGCGGCTGGCCAGGTAGGCGCGGTCAAGTTTTACGAATACGCCCAACGCTTCGGCATCGGACGACCGACCGACATTGACTTGCCGGGTGAAGCGAGCGGCGTCCTCCGCTTGCCGACGGCCGACGACTGGCACCCCTTCGATCTCGCGACGAACTCGTTCGGTCAAGGTTTATCGGTAACGCCAATTCAAATGGCGGCCGCGGTCGCGGCGGTTGCGAACGGCGGCACGTTGATGAAGCCGTACGTTGTCAAGCGCATTGAAAGCCCCGCGGAGACTCGTCTCTTTTATCCGACAGTCGTGGGGCAGGTGATCAAGCCGCAAACCGCCGTGACGCTGACGAACATGCTCGTGCAGGTCGTCGACGACAATACCCTTGGCGAATCGCGACTCGCTCGGGTACCCGGTTATGCCGTGGCTGGAAAGACAGGAACCGCTGAGATTCCCATTGCCGGTGGTTATAGCCCGAACCGGACGATTGCCTCGTTTGCCGGCTTCGCACCAGCCGAGAATCCGCGCTTTGTGATCTTAGTCCGTATTGACGATCCACAAGATTCGCCATGGGGTGAGACGGTTGCTGCTCCGGTCTTTAGCGCAATCGCTCGACAATTGATAAATTATTACCAAATTCCGCCAACTCGAGGTGTGAACGCAAATGGTACGTAAGTTGCGCCCGCTCGAATGTACGGTATTCAGCTCGTGAACGAGACCACGAACCGACCGGGAGATGTCGAATGACGACGGCGGCAATCATTGCTCTGATCCCATTGAACTGTCTGGTCGGATTAATCTGGGCGCCGGCGCTGATCGCCTGGCTGCGCCGGCTGAAGTTTGGCAAGCAGATTCGCCTGGAAGGCCCAAGTAGTCATCAGGTAAAGGCCGGCACCCCGACGATGGGGGGGTGGTTGTTCATTTTGGTTCCGCTGGTGGTTAGCCTGGTGTTGGTACCGGACCGGGCAACGCTCGCCGTGCCGGTAGTGGCCATGCTACTCTTTGGCGGTGCCGGCGCGCTGGATGACTACGCGAATATGAAGAGCAAGGAAGGACTTGGCTTCCGTGTCCGTTACAAGTTCCTCTGGCACGGCATCATGGCCCTTGTCCTGGCCTGGTGGCTCTATCAAACCCCGGAGCTGCGGATTCAGCGCCTGCCGTTCGGCGGGTCATTCGACCTGGGTTGGTGGTTTATCCCCTTCGCCGCATTCGTTATCTTCAGCAGTGCGGCCGGCGTCAATGAGATCGACGGACTTGACGGACTGGCCGGGGGAACGTCGCTCGCGGCGTACGGCAGTTATCTCGTGGTAGCATTAACCGCGAATCTGGCCGCGCCGGCGGCATTCGCGGCGGCGGTCGTGGGAGCACTGCTCGCCTTTTTGTGGCACAACGTCAATCCGGCCAAGGTGTTCATGGGTGATACCGGCGCACTTGCCCTCGGCAGCGGTCTCGCGGTGCTCGCCTTGCAAACGCGCTGGGTCTTTCTGCTCCCAGTTATTGGCGTGCTGTTTGTCTTTGAAATCGTCACCGTCATCATGCAGGTAGGATACTTCAAGTTGACTCACGGCAAGCGACTGTTCAGGATGACACCGATTCACCACCACTTCGAGCTTGGCGGCTGGCCGGAGCCTCAAATTGTCCAGCGATTCTGGATTATTGGTCTGATCGCCGGTTCGATCGGTCTCGCCCTGGGGGTAGTGTAATTGGAAGCGACGACCATCGGTGAAATTGCCGGTCGGCATTTTACGCTGATCGGCCTGGGACGCCGGACACACGTCGCCCTGGCGCGATTCCTGGTTCGACACGGTGCCTACGTGCGGATCAGCGAGCACAAATCGCTCGACGACTTACGCGATGAACTCGCACTGATCGCCGATCTACCCATAGAGATTCAGGCCGGCGGGCACCACCCCGAGCATCTCCGCGATGCAGACGCCGTCTTTGTGACACCAGGTGCGCCGCGAGATTTGCCGATCCTGGTCGACGCGCGCCGCCAGGGCATTCCGATCACGAACGAGATCGAGTTAGTTTTCGAGCGCTGCCGGGCGCCAATCATCGGCATCACCGGATCGGCTGGGAAGACGACGACGACCAGTTTGGTCGGGGCGATCTTGCGTGCCGACGATCGCTCCGTCATCGTCGGCGGCAACATTGGCATGCCGGTGATCGAGATCGTCGACGACCTGGGGCCGAATACCTGGGTCGTTCTCGAGTTGAGCAGTTATCAGCTCGAGACGTTACGCCATCGCCCGGCGGTGGGCGCAATTTTGAACGTGACGCCAAATCACCTGGATCGGCATCCTACTTTCGAGCACTATCGTGAAAGCAAGTTCAATCTCTTGCGCCAGCAGCTACCGACGGATCAGGCAATTCTGGGTGTCGATGACCCGGTCGCGGCGAGCCTTGCCGATCGCTGCCCCGGCGAAGTGCGCCAGTTCTCAATTCGGGGCGATGTGCCTATCGGGAGTTTCCTGTCCGAGGACGAGCTGAGGGTACGTGATCCCGGGGCTGATATGAGGTTCGCGCGAACAACCGACCTGATCCTCCCAGGGCGCCACAACATCCTGAACGTTTTGGCGGCCGCGGCAATCAGCCGAGCCGTGGAGGTACCGCCCTCGGTGATCGCCGGGGTCGCGCACTCGTTTCCGGGAGTCGAGCATCGTCTCGAATTCGTTCGTGAGCTGGCTGGGGTTTTGTACTTTAACGATTCGATCGCCACCGCTCCGGAACGGACTGCCGCCGCGTTACGGGCCTTTGACCGCCCGATCGTGCTGATTGCCGGCGGTCGGAGCAAGCATTTACCCTTGGACGAGGTCGCGGCGCTCGCCTGTGAAAAGACCCGGGCCGTCGTGACGTTTGGCGAAATGGCCGACGAGATCTCGGAAGCGGTGTTGGCCAAACGGGTCGGAGCACAACCGGCACTTGAACGCGGCCAGGATTTGAGCGAAGCACTCGAGGTTGCACGGTACCTCGCCCAGGCTGGAGATGCGGTGGTCCTTTCTCCCGCCGGTACAAGCTTCGATCAATTTCGCGATTTCGAAGAGCGCGGCAAACGTTTCAAGCAGCTGGTTCACGCTCTGGCAGAAGGTCGGCGCTGATGGCTGGCCAGAATTGGCGCCGCCCCGACTACGTGCTTCTCGCCACCGTCGCGGTTCTGCTCGTCATCGGCCTCGACATGGTGTACAGCGCCAGCTACGTCATCGCCCATAACAATCCAGCCTATGGCAGCGACACGTATTTTTTGGTTCGCCAGCTTATCTGGGCCGCGATGGGGGGGCTCGGCCTCCTGATCATCCAGGTCATTGACTATCACCATTGGCAGCGCGTGACCCTGCCCTTGATTGCCCTATCGGTCGGGTTATTGTTCGTCGTGCTGGTTTCTCGGTTCGGACATTCGGCATACGGTGCTCAACGCTGGCTAACGATTGGTCCTCTGCCATCCATACAACCCAGCGAGTTCGCCAAGTTCGCCCTGGTGCTCTATTACGCAGGGTGGCTCAGTCGCCGCGGCGACCGGATTACCAGTTTTTCCGACGTGACCGTGCCATTTGGCTTAACCATCGCGGTCGTTTGCGGTTTGGTCGTCATGCAACCTGATCTCGGCAGCGCTTTTGTGATCGCGGCGACCGGAGTCTGTCTATTCTTCGTGGCTGGGGCGGACATTCGTCATCTGATACTCGGCCTGCTCGTCGGGGGCGGCGCCATGGCGCTGATCATCCTTGGCGCAGGCTATCGCTTGCAGCGAATCACCGCGTTTCTCAATCCGTCCAGTGACCCCTTGGGTGTCGGTTGGAACATTACCCAGGCCGAGATAGCCCTTGGCTCCGGCGGAGTGTTCGGTCTTGGTTTGGGTGCCAGTCGCCAGAAGTTCTATTACCTGCCCAACGCTCAAACCGATGCGATTTACGCGGTCATCGGTGAAGAGCTTGGCTTACTCGGGACGGTTGCAATCTTGATCCTCTTCGCTATCATTGCCTATCGTGGCTACCGTATCGCGCTGCAAGCTCCCGACACCTACGGCGCGTTGCTTGCCGCCGGCGTCACGTCGTGGCTAGTGATTCAAGCCTTTGTCAACATTGGGGTCGTCACCGCGGTGATCCCGTTCACCGGCATTCCGCTGCCGTTCGTCAGCTTCGGCGGGTCATCTCTCATCGTCTCCTTGCTCGCGGTAGGGGTTCTTTTGAACGTTTCGCGCCAACCCGCGGGTTTCCGACCGGATCAACGCCGGCATCAAGGCGCACAGCCAATCGTTTGGGAGTCCGAATGAAAGCAGGATTGCGCGTCGTGCTCACCGGCGGAGGAACGGGAGGGCACGTGTATCCTGCCTTGTCCGTCGTCGCGGCGAGCGTTCGGGCCGGCGAGTCGGCCGACTTCCGCTGGGTCGGCACTGCCCAGGGTATGGAACGCCAAATCGTCGAACGTGCCCGAATACCTTTTGAATCGGTCGCCGCCTCCGCGATTCGTGGGCGCTCACCCGCGACGGCGGCGCGCGCCCTGCTCACCATGGCACAGGGAACGCGCCAGGCGCTGACCGCCATTCGACGCTGGCGAGCCGAGGTCGTGCTGGCGACCGGTGGTTTCGTCTGCGTTCCGGTCGTTCTCGCGGCGAAGCTCGCCGGGATTCCCAGTGTCGTCTACCTCCCGGACCTGCGCCCGGGCTGGGCCGTTCGCTTTTTGTCCCGTGTGGCGACCGCGGTCGCAGTTTCGTTTGACGACGTGCGCCAGTTCATTCCTGCTCGTCACGTATACGTCACCGGTTATCCGGTACGCCCAGACTTTCTCGAGTGGTCGGCCGAGCACGGGCGCGGCGCTCTGGGCATCGACGACAACGCTCCGGTGACTTTAGTCCTTGGTGGCAGTCGCGGCGCTCAGTCAATCAATCGAGCGGTCTCCGAAAATCTCGAAACGCTACTTGAACGCTCGTGGCTCGTGCACGCGGCCGGTACTGACAACGTCGCCGAGTTAAAGAGACGCCGCGATATTTTGCCGCCCGCCCTCCAGTCTCGTTACTGTCTCTATCCGTATCTTGATTCCGAGCTCGTACCGGCCCTGGTCAGCGCAACGATTGTCGTGGCCCGCTCCGGCGCGTCAGTGCTCGGCGAATTGCCCGCCGTCGGTGCGCCCGGCATCCTGGTGCCCTATCCGCACGCAGGCGGCCACCAACGTTTGAACGCGAGCTTCCTCGCCGAACGTGGTGCCGCCATCGTGGTTGAAGACGACGCGGCCAGGTCCGGCGCTCTCGGGCCAATCATTCTCGAGCTTTTGGCGGACGAGGCGCGACGCCGTGAGATGTCGGCCGCGGCTCGCCGCCTGGCGCGACCAAACGCGTCGCTTGATTTGTTTCACTTACTGGGGAAAGTCGCGTTTCCGGTTAAGCAGCAAGCGATTGGGAGGTGGGCGTGAACGAATTGGCAGTCATGGTGGTTGCTATCGTGGCGTTTGGCGTCATCGGCTTTTGGCGAGGCTGGCTGCGTGAAGTCGGCACGCTGGCGGGCCTGCTATTGAGCTGGCTCATTGTCACCGCTTTGCACGATCCACTAATTGGTTTTGTGAATAGACTCGCCTTGATCTGGACGTTCACTCTTCGCGGCGGATTTGACGTGAACCAACCGGGCGCATTGATCGCCGTTCTCAAGCGCGCACCACTCGTCGATTCGGCCCACGCCGCCACCTTTGCCGGCCTTGTACTGGTCGTGTTGGCTTTGATCTCATACCTCGCGGCACAGCGATTCGTTACTCCGCCCGCCAATCCGTCGGCTCAGGTGATTGGCGCTCTGGTCGGCCTGGTCAATGGTTACCTGTTGCTCTACCTGATCTTCCACTATCTCGCACCGGGCGCCGTTCTTCCGGTTCCCGGTTCATTGGGTAATTCGACGGTTTCTGGGACACTCGGCCACTACCTGACGACTCTCTTGGTTGGCGGAATCGTCCTGGTCATCGCCATTTCGCTGCTTAGCTCGGCCAGGCTCTCCGGTCGTGGCACGTCGCGACCGCAGACCGGTCGAGGCAAGAGTTAGCCTTCATGAATTACCTATTGTGTGCTCGTTTTTGCAACGTGAGGATTGAATGCCCGAACCTTTGAATCTTCCCTGGTCGGTCGGCACGGTTATCCACCTGGTTGGAGTAGGCGGCGCCGGCATGAGTGCTCTGGCGCTCATTTTACGAGACGCCGGATACCGGGTTACCGGCTCGGATCTCATCACCTCAAGCACGGTCGAAAGTCTCCGGAATAACGGCATCCTGATTCACGTCGGACACCACGCGCAAAATGTCGGTGGGGCGTCGGTTCTGATTCGCTCGTCGGCTGTGCCGTTGGACAATCCGGAAGTCGCCAGCGCAATGCAGCGCGGACTTTTGGTGCTCAAACATTCCGAAGCTCTCGGCGCGTTGAGCCGAGTCCGACGCACCCTGGCGGTAGCCGGCACTCACGGTAAAACGACGACGACTGCAATGCTGGCAACAATTCTTCTCGGGGCGGGCCTCGATCCGACCGTTTTAGTTGGCGGCGTGGTACCGGCGTTGGGATCCGGTGCTCATTGGGGAACCGGTGACTTTCTGGTCGCCGAGGCCGACGAATACGACCGCCGATTTCTCGAGATTCAACCAGAAATCGCGATTGTCAACAACCTCGAAGCGGACCACCTCGACTACTTTGGCTCGCTAGAGGCGATCGTCCAGGCATTTGAGCAGTTCGTCGGGTCGACACCGGACGAAGGCTGGCGGCTATTTTGTGCGGACAGTCCGCTCGCCGCCGAGTTGGCCGACCTCTGCCCGGATCGGTCGGTCACCTACGGTCTCTCCGACATTGCCGAATGGCAAGCAACTGGCATTTCGCCAAATAACCGCGGCGGCAACGACTTTTATGTCATGGCCAACGGAACGCTGGTCGGCCATTTTCGAATCGCCCTGCCCGGCCGCCACAACGTCAGTAACGCACTCGCGGCCGCGGTTGCCGCCGGTCGGATCGGCGTCGACTTTACCACCGCGGCTGCAGCATTGGAAGATTTCCAGGGTGTCGAGCGTCGATTGCAGCGCAAGGGCGAGCAGGCCGGTATCGTCGTCTACGATGACTATGGCCACCACCCAACCGAAATCCGAGTCACCCTGGCAGCGGCGCGTGAAGGCCAAACTGGGCGATTGATTTGCTTGTTCCAGCCGCACACCTACCATCGCTTGAATGCCTTGTTCGAGGACTTCGCTGACGCATTCGCCGACGCCGACCTGGTCGTCGTCAGCGACGTCTACGCTCCGGCCGGCCGCGGTCCAGAGAGCGGCGATCGAGGTTCGGCGGACCTGGCTAACGCCATCGTGAACACCAAGGCGCGTTATGGCGGGGACCTGGCTACTTCGATCGCCCTGGTGTCCAAGCTGGCCGCGTCTGGCGATTTGATCGTAACCATGGGAGCCGGTGACGTGACCTTGGCTGGCCCCCGACTCCTTGCACTCATCGGCGAGCGAGAAGCAAAGCCCGCGGGGGGGCAAACGTGACCGTTGACGTTTCTGAATCGCTCCGCGCTCGCTTTGCCGATCGTTTGCGCGTGAACGAATCCCTGGCCAGCCACACGAGCTTTCGGATCGGCGGCCCGGCTGACCTTTTCATCTCGGCACGATCGATGGAAGACCTTGTCGACGCTGTCCTTTTGGCAACCAGGGCAGGCATGCCCTGGCTCGTCCTGGGACGCGGCAGCAACGTGCTGGTCGAGGATCAGGGTGTGCGGGGATTGGTGATCCGAAACGATGCGACTCAGGTGACAATCGAGCCAGAAACCGGCCTCGTCAGAGCGGCAAGTGGAACGCGCATGCCGACGCTGGGTGCTCAAACGGCGCGCCTTGGGTTAATCGGGCTCGAGTGGAGCGTCGGAATCCCCGGGAGTGTCGGCGGAGGCGTCGTCATGAATGCGGGTGCCCACGGTGGCTGTATCGCCGATGTCCTGGTAGGTGCCGAGGTTCTGGTCGCCGGAAATCGGACCACCTGGTCGGCCGCGGCCTTCCAACACTCCTATCGAACGAGCCTCCTTCAGACGGAACGACGGATAATCGTGCTCGAAGCCGAGTTCCAAACCCGGCGCGGCGTGCCGGCCGAAGCCCTGGCCCGCATTCGAACCTATCGACAGCATCGTCAGGATACTCAGCCAACCGATCCGGGCGCCGGCTCGATTTTCCGTAATCCGACCGGTGAATCGGCCGGAGCATTAATCGATCGGGCGGGACTGAAGGGCACCCGTCGTGGGGATGCTCAGATTTCCCCCAAACACGGGAACTTCATCGTCAATGTTGGCCGGGCCTCGTCAACCGACGTGATCGCTTTGATCGAGCTGGCTCGCCACGTCGTGCTCGAACGCTTCGGCATCGCCCTCCACCCCGAAGTCGAACTGATCGGTCCGACCGGTCGACGCCGACTTCACGAGGGCATCGGCTAGTGGATTGGCAACGCTCGCGGCGGCTCCCCACTCGTCGGAAGCGATCGCGTTCTGACCGGTTAGTTGGTGGCTTCGAGAGAGTCGAGGCAAGTCCTCGTCGAGTCTGGCGTTTCGTTCCGCGACGTATTCCCTTCGCGGTATTGACGGTGATCTTCCTTTACGCGCTCGGGCGCTTGCTCATTGGTAGCACCTTTCGGATCGAGCACGTCAGCATTACCGGTACCCATCTGACCGATCCTGGAACCGTCGATCAATTCGCCGACCTGAAAGGGCGGAATCCATTTACCGTCAATTCGGGCGCGGCGGCTCAGCGAGTCATGAATCTCGGGATGTATTCAGACGTTCACGTCTCGATTCAATTGCCGAACGAGGCAACAATCGCCGTGACCGAGCAGACGCCGGCGTACATTTGGAAAGTTGATCCCACGCTTTACCTGGTCGCCAATGACGGAACGATCATCGGACCAACCGCGACGGAAAGCGAGCGAGTCATAGTGGTGGACGCCGATCATCAACCGGTGCGGATCGGTCAAAAAGTAGACCCGCGCATTCTCAACGAAGCGGCGTACCTGCTCGCGGTGCTACCGAGCACAACATCACTGGCCCCCCGTTATTTGC
>DATLSK010000134.1:0-11252 GCA_035534155.1 Chloroflexota bacterium
ATTGGATTATCGGGATGGATTTCGAACGAGCTGAGTGTGCAATGCCGAGGGGTGAAAGGCCCTTTCGGTTAGAAGTTATGTCGAGTATACTCTCGTGGCTCGGAATGGTAAAGCCGCTTCGTGGGGCCGGCGTGGCACGGATCTGGGCGGGAGTGAATAGATATACGCATATACGGTTGTCATTGTGGTAACCTGTGAGGAATGACAGATTGGCTAGGGGTGTCTGAAAAGTGAGACTGGGAGCGCCAGCTTCTAGCTGGCACGTGTCTGGACGCGCCGCCTAGAAGGCAGCGCTCCCAGTTACGTCGCCCGATTCTTCCCTTTTCAGACACTCTCTATTGTGAACGGCGATAGCATTCGGCCGACGAGCGTGGGCTCGTTGTGGTGGTCCCCGTGGCCGCCCTCGTCATTCCTTGCCGTCGGCCGAACCGGTGGCACCAGGTGAGAACAGGGCAGGGACCGGGGCCTGCTCCTACGGCAGTCGAATCGCAGGCCAAATTGCTTTCGGTTCATTAGCCGTCTTTGAAGAATGCCCGGCTTTTTGCGAGGCGATCGAGGATAGGGGTGCGAATCGAATCGTTGTGGCTCGCGTCAAAAGGGTCGGAGCGTATCTCGTCGGTCCAGCTGGGGATCAGGGGACACGGCGGCTTCCGAAGCCGCCGTGTCCCCTGATCCCCAGCCTCTTATAATCCGTTGACCCCGGTTCTTTAGTGTTCGGCGTTGCCCCACGGGGAGGTGCGAGGCATCACGTCGCCCTTCGCCAGAATATGACGTTGGCGCTGGCTTTCGTGGACCCGTCGATTGACCTCATCTGGATCCCAATCGGTGAGAACCAGCGCGGTCAGCTCGTCCTGAAGTCCGGCGAATTCGGGCCGGCCGGCCAGATTCACGAGTTCGTTCGGGTCCTGGACCAGGTCATAGAGCTCGGCCGGCTCATTGAGGTAATAGTTCAGCTTGTACCGTCCGCGCCGTACCATCCGGGCGGGAGTAACTGTACCGTGGCCCTCATATTCGACCAGAGCGAGGTCTTTCCACCCGTTGGGTTGGCCGAGAAGCAAAGGAACCAGACTGTCCCCGTCGAGACCGTAGAAGTCGTTTCCGCTGCCGCCGGCCAATTCGACCACGGTACGCACGACGTCCAGCAACGATACGACGCCCGACGCGCGTTGGCCTCCCGAGAAGTGGCCAGGCCAGGAAATAATCGTCGGAATGCGTGACGCTTGTTCGAAAAACGTGCACTTCCACCACATTCCATGTTCGCCGTGCATTTCGCCGTGGTCGGCAACGTACATGATGACGGTGTTGTCGGCTTGCCCGCTGGCATCAACTGCGTCGAGCAGGGCACCGATCTTATCGTCGCAGAAGCTGATCAAACCGTAGTAGACGGCTCGCGCCCGGGCGATTTGGGCGTCGGTATAATCGCGGGTGCTAAAGTGAGTCCGCAACCGCTGCGGGGCAGGATGGAGTTGATCGAGATGGCCGTCCGGAATGTTGGGCAGATCGGCGTGCTCTGGAAAATAGCGGTCGAAATACGGTTGGCGAACAATCAGGGGAAAGTGGGGGGTAATGATCGACGCGCACAGTGCCCAGGGACGATTCGCTCGGGCTTCCGACTGAATGTATTCTACCGAGCGGGAGACGACCTCGTCATCGTATTGCTGATAGGCGGAGTCGCCAGGGCCGGCTTCTTCGATGCGCTTCCGCATCGTCGTGCCCCCGTCTTTGATTCCATTATCCCAGTTCGGGCCACCCATGCGACCGCTGCCGTGAACATCTTCGACCAGTCGTTCCCGGAAGCCGTGGCGTTGGTCCAGGCCGACAAAGTGCATCTTTCCGGCGAGGGCGGTATCGTAGCCGAGACCATTCAGTCGGTGTGCCCAGGTTGGCTCATCGCTGGCCAGGGGAACGCCGTTATCCCAAACTCCGATCCGGTGGAGGTGTTTGCCGGTCATGAATGACGCGCGCGATGGGACGCACAGTGGTGAATTACAGTAGGCATTTTCAAAAACGGTCCCTCGGTCGGCCAATCGCTGGATTGCCGGCGTGTGGATGAAGGGATGGCCGTACGGGCTGCTTACTTGCGGGTCATGTTCGTCACTCATGATGATGAGAAAATTGGGACGACGGTCAGCCATGATCTACTTCCTACCTTGCACCGAAGTGAGATATACGTTATCTATCGCCGTGAAAGATACCGGTTAGCCAGGCTGGGCGTCAATATCCGGATCCGGTGCATTCGGCTAACTCGCGCGATGGCTCCGGAAAGCCAAACGTCGTCGCAGTCGCTCATCTTCTTGGACGAAATCAGAGAGTGATTTTAGGAGTGCGCCGGCCGCGAGTAGCATTTCCGCGCCATCCCGCGCGGTGCGTACCCATTGAGGAGCCGCCGAGGTTTCCCGCGGAGCAGGTGGAGCTGGGGGTTGGCTGCTGGTCAGAGAGCGAACGAGATTCACCGCGTCTTTGGCACGGGCGCTTGCTTCATCGGCCATCTCGTGGCTGGCAAGCTCCGGGTGGCCGACCCGATCCATCACCCAACGGCCGATTCCACTTAGCCAGACCTTCTTTACCAGCATGCCGACGACGATCGATAGAGCAAAGAAGCCGATGCCCCGCAGCAGACTCTTCATGAATGTGCCTCCGTGTTGCGCATTATCGAGGGAATGGGAGCCAGTTACCAGTGTAACCGAGGAATGAGTCGCAAGCGAGTCCTGATTCGGCGCTCGGTCAATCTTGGGCCGAGCGACCATACGCCCGACGAAAATGTCGTCAAACTTTGACGCTGTGGTAAAATGTGTTTTACGACCGACCTGGGTCTCCCAGACCCAAGGTGGGGTACCCTGGACTCGAGGTCGTTGATGATTGAGAACGTCTCTATTCAAGACCGTGATCTACTTGGGCGCCTCAGCGTTTACTTTGATGGTATCGACCAGCGACTCCGTGAAGGGCAGGGTTGGCTCATCTTTAATGCTGACCCGCGACGGGCCAACCGAATCTCTCGATTCATCGGTGATCGCCTGCGTGAATACCGACCGCTCGTTTCATCGTACATGATTCCCTGGCGCGACTTCGCGCTGAATGCCTATATGCTCAAGGTTGAATTGGTCTCCGGCAGCAGTCCTCCGCCCGACCTGCCGCCAAATTCGCGGCAGCAGCAGGAATACGCAATTGCCGGGCGAGTATCCCAAGACATGTACTATCAAATGCGCTATTGCGACCTCTTCGTCCTGCACGGCGTAAACCCTAGCTATCCGCACGAATTGGGCTACCTGGATCAGATCATGGCCGATCGCCACCAAAATCGACGGGCGTCAATCTTGATCACGCCACGCATGCCGCACGAGCTCGCGGCTGGTTTTCAGAGCCTGGCGCACGACGACGGAAATGAGGCCTGGCGCCGGTTCTTCAGCCGTCTGTACGAGACCTGTTTGATCGCGCTCTAGCGAGCAAATGGCAATCCAACGGCTCCGCAGAAATTGTTTGCGGCGCTTGGCCCTCGTGGTACAATGTTCGTAAGGAGTTGGTCGAGTGCCCGATCTCAGAACGACGTGTTTTGAGCGGGATGAGAAGAGAACCGCTCCTAGCCCATTTGGGGAGGATTCCGTGGCTGACAAGCCAGTTCCTGTTAATGATACGTCCTTTGACCAACAAGTCCTGAAGGCCGAGACTCCTGTTCTCGTCGACTTTTGGGCCACCTGGTGTGGACCATGTAAGATGATCGCTCCAGTTCTCGAGGAAATCGCCGGCGAGCAAAGCGGCAAGCTCAAAATCGCCAAGCTCGACGTCGACCAGAATCCCGAGACTGCACAGAAGTACGGAGTGATGAGCATTCCGACACTGTTGCTTTTTAAGAACGGAAAGGAAGTCAACCGGTTGGTTGGCTACATGCCGAAATCACAAATTCTTCAGAAGATCTCGGCCGGACTTCAATAACTAGCCTGAACTAATTTCCGACGGCGAGCCAGAGCGGACGCCATCTCAACCTGACCCAGCTCAAGCAAAGAGGGCTGCGCATGTCGCAGCCCTCTTTGCTTGGTGTCGAACGAACGTCGCGACGATCAGAACTAGGCAGTCGCGATTCCTTCGCGGATCTTGTCCGCGCCAAGACGTGTCGGACAGATGGTTTGGATGCCGAGCGTGTTGTACATGTCCTCGCGCTCCGGATCCTTGATCTGGCTGATGACCGTCGGAACCCCGAGGATGTGTTTGGCGATTTGACACGCCATGACATTCGTGTTGTCGCCGTCGGTCAGAGCAATGAGCGCGTCCGCGCCGGTGACCCCGTGAGACTGCAAGTCATCGATATCGATTAAATTGGCAACCGAAGCCTTGCCGGAAAAGGTCTTCGGCAGGCGGCTAAAACCTTCGTTATCTCGGGCGAGCACGGTCACATCGTGACCGTGACGATCGAGCTGTTCGGCAAGCTTCGCCCCGAGTCGTCCGCAACCTAGAATAACAACGCGCATGGTGTGGGTGCTTCTCCTAAGATTGACCCTCGATCAACGGCGGAGGCGTGTCCAAACGATTGATCAGGCCATCGCTAATTTCGTAGGTCAAGTGCGCGATCTGGGTGATCGTTGGGTCGTGGGTGCAAATAATCACCGCCACGTTCTCATTGGTGGCGATGAAACGGAAGAGAGTCATAATCTGAAAGCCGGTGACGCTGTCGAGCTCACCGGTCGGCTCATCGGCGAGCATCAACGCGGGGCGGTTGCTCAGCGCGCGTGCGATGGCGACGCGTTGCTGTTCACCACCGCTGAGCTCGAACGGACGGTGGTGCATGCGCTTCGCCAACCCGACGAGCTGGAGCAGCTCGATCGCCCGCTTCTGGCGGTCTTTCCGCGGTACACCCGCGATATGCATCGGGAGCTCGACGTTTTCGATTGCCGAGAGGACCGGAATCAATGCAAATGATTGAAAGACGTAACCGATCAACGCGCGGCGCAGGGCAGTCAGTTCTGAATCGGACAGGGCCGACAGGTCCTTGCCCTTGATATAGATATTGCCGTGCGTAGGCTTGTCCAAGCCGCCGATCATGTTGAGCAGGGTCGTTTTTCCTGATCCAGACCGCCCCATCAAGCCGGCCATCTGGCCAGCCCGGACGCTCAAATTGATTCCCCGCAAAGCGGTGACTTGCTCGTGACCAAGCTGATAGATGCGTTGAACGTTATCGACGCGGACGATTTCTTCACCGATCATCGGGCTATCCAACAATCCCGTCGGCGTCAATGACTGATTACTCATCGCAACCCCCAGCGTCGAGGCGCCGATTCCTGTCTGCTCTCCTCTTCGTCGCCAGGGATCGCCCGAATGATGATCTGATCGTCAACCAATTCGAGCCTGACCTTTTTATGAATCGAGAGCTTGTCAAGATACTCGCGCGGAATCTGTAGGCGTCCAGCTCCGTCCAATACGACAAACTCATCGTGAGTCTCACCGAGGACGATGTGGCCTGCCGCGAAATCACTCATATCAATTGCAACGCGCCGAATTGTTTCTGTCGACGTCTTTCCGTCTCGGATCGCGACGACTCGATCGACCTTGGACATGACTTTCGGGTCGTGGGTTACGATGACAATGGTGGTTCCGTACTGGTCCCGAATGTGGCGGAACATATCGAAAATCGTCGCGGCGGTTTTCGTATCGACCGATCCAGTCGGTTCGTCGGCGAGGAGGACCGGTGGGTGGTTGGACAGGCCAATCGCGATGGCGACGCGCTGTTGCTCGCCACCGGACATCTCAGATAACTTATGCTTCGTACGACCAGACAGCCCAACAACCTCGAGCAGCTCGCGCGCCCACGCCCGGTGTTCGGCATCGTAGTTTCCCGAGATCACCATGGGTAGCTCGACGTTCTCAATCGCAGTCAAGTAGGGTAGCATGTTGCGGGCAGTTTGTTGCCAAACAAAGCCGACAACCTCGCGCTTATACTTGACCAGCTGACCTTCCGACATCTTGAGCAGATCTCGTCCTCCGACGAGAACCCGTCCGGCCGATGGGCGGTCCAGGCCGCCAAGTATATTCAGCAAGGTCGACTTCCCGCTACCGCTGTTGCCGATGATCGCCATCAGCTCGCCCTTCTGAATCTGGAGATCCAGACCTTGCAGAGCCACCGCTTCGAGGTCCGCAACCTTATAGATCTTCACCAGGTTTTCGCAAAAGATCAATGGTTCGTCAGGCGAAGGGGTGGGAGTCGTGGTCTGGGACTCGGTCGGCTCGGCTCGCAGTACCAATCCCGTACCTCCGTGCCACGGCTGGCGCACCAACCGGTGGGCATAGTCTTCTGAGCCAGATTGTACGCGCGACGCGCAAGATCGTCAATAAAGCGCTCGCTCGAGGTCTTGTTTGCTTTGACGGGACGAGTCTTCGGTGTTAGTCTTGGACGAGGCGATTGATCAATCACACGCACACGTGAAGAAATGGTTCAACCGGCGGCAGGTGGAACGTACGCGTGCGATTGGTCGAGAGTCGCGAAACTTCTTGAGAAGCGACAAAGACAATGCAGCGTCGTTTGTTTCTGGCTTACCTCGGCACCGGGGTTGTCGCGATCAGTTGCAGCGCCCAGAATGCACCCGAGCTATCGGCCGCCGAGGTGATCCAGAAGGCGAGCGCGGCGCTTGGCAGTGTCAAGAGCGTGCATTTCAAGCTGACCGCGACCAACGGCATGATGGCGATTGGGGACGGCTTTGCCGCAAAGTCAGTCGAAGGGGACGTTCTCAAGCCCGATCGATTGAAGGGAACCGCGGTCAGCAGCTTCGGAAATCTCACCGTCGATCTTGGCTTCATGGTCATCGGCAGCAAACAATACGTGACCAATCCGGTGACGAAGCAGTGGCAGGCAATGCCGGGCGCGAACGCCGCGCCAAACTTGTTGGATCCGAATCGCGGTGCCGCGGCGCTCCTCCGACAAATATCCGATCCGAAGAAGCTGGCGAATGAAACCGTCGACAACGTTGACTGCTACCACCTGACGGGGCAGCTCGCGGCCTCGCTCCTTGCCGGTCTGGTCGGAGCCACCGGTACATCGAATCGACTAAACGGAGAGCTTTGGATTGCGACGAAGGACTTTCTGGTGCGCCAGGTGCACCTGGTCGGTCCAATCGCCAAAAACGAACCTCCGCAAATCCAACGAACGCTCGATTTGAGTAACTACGGAGAGTCGGTGACGATCGAGCCACCAACCTGACATGATCTGGCGCCGTCTGGGTCGGCAGCTTGGCCTTGCCGCGGTCGTTGCTGCCGTCTTTCTCGGAGCGCTCGATCAGACCGTGATCGTCGCCGCGCTACCGGCGATCGTCAGCGATCTACAAGTCCCTTTCGACCGGCTCGATCAAGCCGCTTGGATCGTTTCCGGTTACCTCGTCGGCTACACCGTGGCTTTGCCGATCGTCGGTCAGCTTGCCGACACGCGCGGACGCCTTGTGAGCTTGGGCGGTGCCTTAGTCGTGTTTGCACTGGGCTCACTGGCGGCTGGTTTGGCGGGCTCGCTGGAAGGTTTGATCGTGACCCGCCTGATCCAAGCGATGGGCGGCGGCGCCTTGCTCCCGGTCGCGGTTGCGATTGTCAGCGATCGCTACCCGCCCGAGCGACGTGTCCTCGCGATTGGTGCGATTGGCGCGGTGGCCGAAGCAGGAGGCGTCCTGGGACCGCTGTACGGCGCGGCGATTCTCGCGCACCTGTCTTGGCGTTGGATTTTTTGGCTCAACGTTCCACTCGCTGCGCTGTTCCTCCTGGCTGCCATCCGATTCGCGGGCCTATCGGACGTTCGCCCGAGGGAGGGGAAGATCGACTGGCGCGGCGGGGCGCTCTTTGGCATTGCTTTGGCGGCGCTGATCGTCGGTCTGGCGCACGAGTCGGTCGCAGTCGGCGGGGTCGACGTTCGGACTCCGTCGCTGGTGATGTCTGTCCTTGCCTTTATCGGCTTTGCCGCGTGGGAAGCACGCGCCACGGATCCGTTGCTGGAGATCAGGCTCTTTCACATTCCCGGGTTCGGCGCCGGAATCGCCGGCGGATTCCTCCTGGGCGGGGGACTGATCGTGGCCATGGTCGACGTACCGCTTTATGCCGCGACGATTCTTTCGGCTTCGCCCGCCGACGGTGGATTACTCCTGATGCGCTTGACCGCGTTCATTCCGGTTGGCGCGGTGATCGGTGGTGTCGTCGCCCATCGTTATGGTTTGCGCTTGCCAAGCGCCGGTGGTTTTGTCGTTTCTGCGCTGGGCCTGTTGGCGATGTCGACCTGGGGCACTGGCCCGGAGCAGGCGCGCCTCTGGCTGAGTCTCGCGACGACTGGGGTGGGGTTCGGGCTGTTGATCGCACCATTAGCGACGGCATCGGTCAACGCGGCGGGACGAGGGCACGAGGCGTCGGCCGCCGCGTTCTTCTCGGTCGCCCGTTTGACCGGTATGACCGTTGGATTGTCGATCCTGACGGCCTGGGGGCTTCAACATTTCGGGTCCCTGGCCGGGTCCATTCCCTTACCGTTGCCGGTGCCCGGTGAAACGGCTGCTCAATCGGCCCAGCGTCTCGCCGCCTATGCTGATGCCATGCGGGCCGTTGGGGCGCAGGTTTATCACGACATCTTTCAAGCCGCCGCGATCTTGTGCCTGGCCGGCCTTCTGGTGACGTTGTTCCTTGATACCAGAAAAGCGGGTAAGTGAGGGATATGTCGGTCATCCTGTCCTTCACCGCATGCAGGATGACTCCCTTTCTCCCCCCTTAACCCCTCGGCCACCAGCGCGTGACTGTCCGCTTCTGCGCCCTTACTCCGACAGTTTCAAAACTGCCATGAACGCTTCCTGGGGAATCTCGACATTGCCGACGCGTTTCATTCGCTTCTTGCCCTCGGCCTGCTTTTCGAGCAGCTTACGTTTGCGGCTGACGTCGCCACCGTAGCACTTCGCCAGGACGTTCTTACGCATCGCCGCGATGTTCTCTCGGGCGATCACTCGGCTGCCAATCGCCGCCTGAATGGGAACTTCGAAAAGCTGACGTGGGATCAGCTTGCGTAGCTTTTCGACGAGCTCTTTGCCGCGTGGGTAGGCTTTATCGACGTGGGTGATCATCGACAGAGCATCGACTGGTTGGCCATTGACGAGGACTTCCATCTTGACCAGATTGCCTTCGCGGTAGCCCTCCAGAGTGTAGTCCAGCGACGCATAACCCTGGGTGCGCGACTTCAGCTGGTCGTAAAACTCCACCAGGATCTCGCTGAAGGGGACGTCGTAGGTAAGCAGCACGCGATTCTCGTCGAGATATTCCATCTTGTCGAATGTTCCCCGACGCTGGCTTACCAGTTCCATGATCGCGCCGATGTAGCGACTTGGTGACACGATGCTAATCTTGACCCACGGCTCGGAGATGGCAGCGATCTCGGCGGCGCCTGGTAGGTCTGACGGGTTGTCGATCCGTTGCGTCGTGCCTTTGGTAGTCGTGACCTCGTATTCGACGCTCGGCGACGTGGTTAAGATGTTCAGGTTGTACTCGCGTTCGACTCGCTCCTGAACGATTTCCATGTGCAGTAGACCGAGGAAGCCACAGCGAAAGCCAAAGCCAAGCGCAACCGAGCTTTCCGGTTCAAATGAGAGCGCCGCGTCGTTCAACTTGAGCTTGTCGAGCGCGTCGCGCAATAGTTGGTACTCACTGCTCTCGACCGGATACAGGCCGGCAAAGACCATCGCCTTGGCAGGTCGGTAGCCGGGCAACGGCTCGCTGGCTGGATTTTCGGCGAGCATGACCGTGTCGCCAACCTGACAGTCGGCAACGTTCTTCAAGCCGGTCGCCGCGTAACCCACTTCCCCGGTCGCCAGGGCGTCAAGGGATTCCATTTCGGGACGGAAACAACCAACTTCGAGCACGTCGGCTTCTTTGCCGGTTGAGTACATGAGGAGACGGGCGTTCGCTGGGATGGCTCCGTCGACGACCCGAACGTAGGCGATCACGCCTTTATACACGTCGTAATGAGAATCGAAAATCAGCGCGCGTAGTGGCGCGTTCGGGCTCCCTTTGGGCGGCGGAATGCGCTGCACCACCGCTTCGAGCACATCGCCAATGCCGGTTCCTTCCTTGGCCGAAACTCTGAGCACCTGATCGGCCGGGATGCCAATCAGCTCCTGAATCTCGTTGGCGACCCGGTCCGGAGCCGCATTCGGTAAATCGATCTTGTTGATGACCGGAATGATCTCCAGGTCGTGCTCGATTGCCAGGTAGACATTGGCCAGGGTCTGCGCTTCGATGCCCTGAACCGCGTCGACAACGAGCACGGCGCCTTCACACGCGGTAAGACTGCGACTGACTTCGTAGCTGAAATCGACGTGGCCAGGCGTATCGATCAAGTTCAGCTCGTAGGTTTCGCCGTCGTTCGCCGCGTAGCGTAGGCGGACCGCGCGCGCCTTGATCGTAATGCCCTTTTCACGCTCGAGGTCCATTGAATCGAGGACTTGCTCGGTCATCTCGCGCGAGCTGAGGGTGCCGGTCCGTTCGAGAAGTCGATCGCTTAGGGTTGTCTTCCCATGATCGATATGGGCGATGATTGAAAAGTTTCGAATGTTATCTTGTTTCATAGGTTTCCAGATAAGTATAGGTGCTGCCAAGCCGAACGTCAATCCGAGCGAGCGAGCGAACGTCCGGGGTCTCCTGAGCGAAAGGTAGTCACTCCATGATAAAATACCGCCACAGAACTTCGGGAGTTAGAACGTGCAATCGATGCCGGAACAAGACGACACGACGCTTTGGCTGGCGAAGGCCCTCTTTGATCTCGGGGCGATTAGCTTTGGGGATTTCACCCTGGGACGAACCGCGGTGCACTCGCCAGTTTATGTCGATCCAAGACGGATTTTGAGTGAGCCAGCGCTCCTTCAGCGCATCGCTGGAGTCATCGACGCCGAGATCAAGGCAGCCCAAGGGAGACGGCGTCCGCGACTGTCTCCGTTCAGCCTGGTTGCCGGGGTGCCATTCGGTGGCCTTCATCTGGCCCTTGCCTACAGTCTGCTGAGTGGCGTTCCCATGTGCTACGTGCGGCCGGCGACGCCGTCGGGAAAGGATCATTGGATTGAAGGTCATTACGAAAGTGGTCAGACCGCGCTGATCGTCGATGACCTGATCACTGGTGGCGGCAGCATCCTCCAAAACGCCCATTCTTTGGAAGAATTCGGAATTCAGGTGCGCGACGCGATCGTTCTGATCGATCGTGAGCAAGGAGGGGCTGAGAATCTTCGCCGTCACGGCTATAACTTGATTTCGATTCTGCGTTTGAT
>DATLSK010000135.1:0-7803 GCA_035534155.1 Chloroflexota bacterium
GGGGACAAGTCAGCAGGCGAAAGGCGGGACGGTGTGCGTCCGGGTAAATCTCGCGTGGCATGAAAAGTTTGAGCCTTCACCTGCCCTGGTTGGGTGATTGTCGCCAGGAAAAGCAGCGCCGAGATCATCGAGTTCGCCCAACGCCTCACGGTTCATCCTCATCGCTCAGTCCCCGGGCCGACGGCACCACGGCGTGGCCGGGAGGCCCCGCGACGAAGGCCGGAGATACCACCTCTCAAGGCGATTGCCGCCCAGCCCCACCCTTTCCGGCACCCGCTAGCCGCGAATCGCTCCAGAGCCGTCGGACCAGCCTGCCCGCCAACCAGAGGGATTCCTTTGATCAGTCCCCTGCTACCAGCCGCCACCAGGGCGATTGTTCAAAGCAAGCGACACGTACGCCTCCGGTATCGGCGTACCCACCCCCGGAGCTTCGACGACAAACGGTGACAGATGCGTCGTCAAGGCGGTCGCAGTGAAAGTGCCATCGCCATTATTCGTCACGCGCGTTGCCAACGCCTGGGTCTGACCGTTATCAATCGTGTAAATCTGAGCCAGCAAGGGGTTGATGTTCAGCGCCGGCCGAAACGTGATACTAATCTGGAGAGGCGCACTCAACGTGTGAATCGGGCCGTTCGCGCCGGTGGCATCGATTTGGACAGCAAAGATCTGCTGATCTTGAGCGATTGGCGTGATTGCCGGAGGCGTTGTCGGCGTACTCACTGCAAGTTGCACGATCGGCTGCGCCTCTTGAGGAACCGAGACCTGAATCGTGTCTGGGCCGAGGATGGTGGTGATGGTAGTCGGAGCGGTGATCGGAAAAGTAATCGATTCCGTCGCCGGCAGCGAGCCGAGATTCGTCAGATTAAGAGTAGCGGTCGCGGTATTGCCCGACGAATCTACGCCGGTGATCGTGAGGGTGGCTGGTGTCCCGCTGACGTAGCCGCTCAGAGCCTGCGTGCGCAGCGGCAACACCAGGCGATAATCGCCATTCGCATCGGTCATGCCAGCCCAGGTTTCGGACGTGCCATTGGTGCTATCCTGGGTCGAGAAGAATAGCAAGGCATTGGGCACCGGGTTCCCGGTTGACGAAAGGGCCGTGAATAAAGTCGAGTAGGTCGAAGGCGCTCCCAAAATCGGTCCGGACGTGAACGTCTGGCTCGAGGTACTTGCGTTCTCTCCCACGGTATCCGAAGACTGGATGCTGAAGGAATACGTTTGGCTCGCGGTCAGGCCAGAGAGCGTCACCAGATGGGTCGTGTTTGACGTCGAGCTATCGGGATGGACGTCGCTGACGATTTGGGGATTGGACCCGCTCGCACTATACGTCACCTGACCGGTCGCCGCGATATTGGTCGTCCACGACATTTTGGCCGTCGAATCGGTCAGCGAGGTCACTCGTACATCGGAAATTGCGAGTTGTCCGTTGGTTGCCGCCACCACCCCTTGGCTCCGGTCGAGATTGGTCCGACTAGGCGCCGCTAAGGCAATCGAGCCGGCGATGGCGATTCCGCTTACCAGGCACAGCAACACCCAGATTGGATGGCGCACTGCATCCTCCAAATAAATGTGGCGACGGTGTCACGACACATCGAATTAGGGAAAGACAGAACGAACCTGTGAACAGTAAACGCAATCCAGCCGGCCCCTGACGGTTGACAGTCACCGGGTACTCGGCTAAAGGCCCGGACGCTTGCAGTGTATCATCCGACTTGACGCGATGTCAACGCCGGCTCAACCAGTTCTCAACGACTTTTGAAAGTTGTTCGGTCGCTTTTTGACGCTGTGCGGTCGCCCGGTCGCTCTTCCTGTTGCATGCACCGGCCACCCACCGTATAATCTGAATTAGTCCAACTGGCGGATTGATTGCCGTCAGGTGAGGGTTTCGATGACGAAACGAACTGTGCTAATCGCTGACGATGACCCCTCGATTCGTGCGCTGCTTCGCACTTTCCTGGAATCCGAAGGGTACGACACCAGCGAAGCCCGCACCGGCGGCGAGGTCCTCAGTGCGATCTCGAATGGCAGCAAGATCGATCTCCTCCTCATGGATATTCGCATGCCGGAGCTAAACGGCATGGATATCCTCCAACGGATTAATGAGCAGAACCTCGAGGTGCCGGTTGTTCTCATGACCGCCTTCGGCACATCGAACGTGGCGATCAAGGCAATTCAGCTCGGTGCCCACGATTACATCACCAAGCCTTTCGAGCTCGAAGACGTTTTGGTGGCAATTCGCCGCTTTTTCGAGTACCAGGAGCTCACTGCCGAGGTCAAAGCGCTGCGCACCCAGGTCGGCGCACGCGATCCCGCGGAGCGCATCGTCGGCCAGAGCGGACGGATGCTCGAGATCTTCAAAATGATCGGCAAGGTCGCCCGCACCGACGCGACGGTGCTCGTCAACGGCGAGACCGGCACGGGCAAGGAGCTCGTGGCCGAGACACTCCACTTCAACTCACAGCGCCGTTCTGCGCCACTGGTGAAAGTTGCCTGCGCTTCGTTGCCCGAGACACTTTTGGAAAGCGAGCTCTTCGGTCACGAAAAAGGATCCTTCACGAGCGCCTACGCTCTGCGCAAAGGCCGCTTCGAATTGGCCCACAAAGGCACGATCTTTCTCGACGAAATCGGCGAGATGTCGCTGGGCACTCAGAAGAAGCTCCTCCGGGTGCTCCAAGAGCGAGAGTTCGAACGCGTTGGCGGAAACACGCCAATCAAGATCGACACCCGAGTGATCGCCGCGACCAATAAGAATCTCCTCGAAGAGGTCGAAGCTGGCCGCTTCCGGGCTGACCTGTATTATCGAGTGAACGTGATCGCCCTGCTGATGCCTCCGCTCCGCGACCGCAAAGACGACATCCCTCCCCTCGTCGAGCACTTCCTGGACAAGCACCGTTTCAATGCCGGGGCCGCGCCCGCGAAGATCACCGATGAAGCCATTGAAAAGCTGATGCTCCACGACTGGCCCGGCAACGTCCGCGAGCTGGAAAACACGATTGAGCGCGCCGTTGTCCTGGCCCAGGGCAGCGTGATCACCGGCCACCACCTCCTACTTTCGCCGACGTCGTCGCCTCATCTGATCGACATTGGCGATCGACTGCACCGCCACGTCTCGCTGAGTCAGACGGTAGCCGACGTTGAAAAAGAGATGATTGTCGAGGCGCTGCGGCAGGCCAACGGTAGTCATACGGTCGCCGCGGAAATGCTCGACCTGAACCGCCGCCTCCTCAACACGAAGATGAAAGACTACGGCATCGAACCCTAGGCTTAACGTACCTCGACCCACCGGATCCTTGACAAATTAGGGCTGACGCGTATCATGGAACTAGAACTTTTGTTCGAGTTTCTCGAAATGCGATAGGGGACGGAAGTGATCAAGCGCGAATTCATTGTCGAACGCCAGGGTCGCTCGTTTGTTCTTTACGCCGGATTGCTCGAGCTCGCCCACAACCAGGGCCTGCGGGCGATTCGGACCAAGCTGATCCAAGTGCCCAGCGAAGACAACGCTCAGACCGCGATCGTCAGCGCGGAAGTCGAAACTGACCGCGGGACATTCTCCGGTATCGGCGACGCAAATCCGTCTAACGTTGGTCGGGCCATGCTGACCTGCACGATTCGCCTCGCCGAAACCCGGGCCAAGGCCCGGGCGTTGCGCGATGCGGTGAACGTCGGAGTCACCGCCTTCGAAGAGCTGGGAGACTCTGACGACGTTTCAGCGTTACCATCGTATGATGGACGGCCGTCGCCGGTACCAAATGGTTCGCCGAGTATGGGGACGAACTTTGACGAGCCGCCGACGAACGGGGCCACCTATAAGAGCACACCGGCGAGTGCAGCGCCCAGTACGTCGGCACCATTGCCGGGTTTGGCAACGCCCGCCCAGGTCCGAGCCATTTACTCGATCGGCCGCGATCAGCACAACTTGTCTGAGACCGAAGTCGACGAGCGCTCTTCAGCCCTCTTTGGCGCTGTTCCCGCTGATCTCAGCCGGAAGCAAGCCTCCGATCTGATCACCACACTAAAGGGACCACGCTGACCCGGGGAGTTGGGATTTGGGTATGCTAGGTCGCTCGGTTTCCCCGACTCCGAACGCCCAAATCCCCCCGTTGGTCCGATTCGTGCGACGAGAATCTATTCCCGATACTGCGGGAGGATCTCGTGGCCAAACACTACTCGACGAGAAAGACAACTTCAGAAACGAGCTCAAACCAGAATCCGTCATCCCCGGCCAAGGCGCGATCCCGCTCCGCCTCAGAACAGCCAACCCATGGCACGCCGCCTGCATCGTCTCCTGGGCCGCGGACGTTGCCCGCGGCCCAGACGTCGCTCGCCGACATGCTGCGCCAGGTTCACGTTGCCCTCGCGCCGGTGGCCGTCTACGGCCTCACCGTCGCATCCAATCAATCCGGTGTGGTCCGACTAGAGGGCGCAGTACGAACCGAGCGTGATCATGAGCTTGCCGAGCGTTTGGCCGCCGAATCGCCCGGCGTCCAGAAGGTAGTGAACGGTCTCGTCGTGGATCCATTGGTAGGCTCGATGCCGGTCCAGCGCGCCGTGCTCAGTCCGGAGCTCGCCGCCGAGATCGAGCTCAACCATTTCCACTTTGCCAGCGGCACCGAAAACCGCTTCAACGACATGATCGGTACGACGGATACCGCGGAAGCGGCCGACGAAGCCGAGCCGTATTTTCCCCCTACTGACCCTGTCGTCAAACGAGCACCGCGCGATGCCCAGGGGATCGAAGTCGTCGGCGGTTTTTCCCCTACTTCACTCGACTCACCGATCGACCTGGAACAACTCCCGCGCCGCTTGTTGCGAAGCGACGACGAAATCGCGCGTCAGGTCCGACTGGCATTCGAACAGGACGCCAGCACGGCCGATTTGCAGATCTACACCGCGGTGCGCCACGGCGTCGTCCATCTCCGGGGGACGGTGCTTTCTCTCGCCGACGCCGAAGCCGCGGAAGCCGTTGCCGCGCGGGTTCCCGGCGTCATTGAAGTTATGGAGGAGATCGACGTGGCTGGAGTGTAAAATCAGAAGTCAGAAAGTCAAAACCACGTCCGGTCGTTCCACGTCAATCTTCGTCCAATCGACTCGCGTCGAGCATTCTCGAGCGTTAGGCCGCCCGTCACCGCTGATTGACCGCGGAAAACCCGGCACATTTCTTGCAGAAGGCGAAGGTGGATAGTAGCGCTGTCATCGGACCAGCATTCCACAAAGTAACGCGTACGGTGCAATGAAACATCAACTCGACATGCCAGTTTCCGAGGACTCAACGACTGAGCTGGTCGCGATGCTTGCCCACGACCTTCGGGGCTCGGTAACGACGATCAAAGGCTTCAGTCAGCTTGCCCTTCGTCAGTGTCCGCCCCCACCTCCGTTATCGGTTTATTTACAGGCGGTCGTCAGCGAATCGAATCGGGTCGCCGCGCTCATCGACGACCTCGTCTTGCTCAGCCAGTTTGTGAATGAGCCCGAGCAGTTCCGGATCGCGCCAGCCGATTTAGGAGACGTTGTCTCGCTTGCAGTCCAGCACTCGCACGAGCTATACTCATCTCGGCAGGTCGTTGTCGAGCCGATTGAGACTGAACTGCCGGTCTGGTGTGACGTTCAAATCACCGGGCGCGCACTTGCTCGCTTGATCAGTACCCTGCTGCGATACTGCTCCGAAAAACAACCGGTTACCATCAACGCGACGCCGGGCCGCGATGGCATTCTCATCGGCTTGTCGTCGATGAGCACGATTGCATCAAGTCGCCTGCCGGCCCTTCAACGGGCCCTGGGAACCAGTGGACCAGCGAAAGATGAAGGACTTAGCGCGAGTGGACTGGGTCTGTATCTTGGCCGCCGACTGATCGAGCTCCAGGGCGGCCGAGTTTGGATCGAGCAGTCACTCGAGGATGGCGTTCGGTTCGTGGTCATGCTGCCACAACAGCACTAGGCCCCTTGCCAGGAGACAGCTCGGGGCGTTTCTGAACTCGCTGCTCGTCGAAACGGAATTGGGCTGCGGCGCGATCACGTCAGCGTTTCCGTGGATTGCACGAGACACCATCGAGAGGAGATCGTTAGCAGTGGAGCTAACCCAAGACACATCTGCACAGATGGGAATGAGGGTATCCCCTCGATTGGTCGCCGCGAGCTACATCCTCGAGCTCTCATCACAGGAGTTGCAGCAGGCAATTTCCCAAGAGATTTCTGAAAACCCGGCCATGGAGCTCGTTGAGAAAGAAACCTGCCCAGCCTGCGGCGGTCCAATGCAGGGGAGTATTTGTCCAGCCTGTTTGAGCCAACAAAAGTCAACGCCAACTTCTCCTGACCCGGACTATGACAATTCTGACGACTACATCAATGACTTGAACTTGGCAGCGCCAGCACCAGACGACGACTTCGATCCGTTCACTCAAGTCGCCGCCCAGATGAGCCTGTCCGAGCGGTTGCTCAACGACCTGCAGACCATGCTTTCCGCCCCGGATATGCCGATTGCTATGTATCTGATCGGCAATTTGAACGACAATGGTTACTTGCAGTGCAGCGTCGAAGAAGTCGCCCATCAGCTTGACGTTACACTCGCCGACGTCGAGCGCGTTTTGGCCGCGCTGCAATCACTTGAGCCCATCGGCATCGGGGCGCGTAATCTTCGGGAATGTCTGCTGATTCAAATTGCCTATCTTGAAGGGGAAGACATTCGTTGCCCGGTGGCGACGGAGATCGTTCGGTCCCACCTTCAAGAGCTCGCCGAGCACAAGTTCAACAAGATCGCCAACGAGCTGGGCGTGAGCGCCGACGCGGTTGCCGAGGCAAGCGACTTCATCCGCCATCGGTTGAACCCTTACCCTGCCCAGGGCTATGGCGCCCCGGATCCAAACGGGGCGGAAGGCCGCGCCACGATCGTTTTGCCGGATGTGATCATTTCGCAAGGTGAAAAGGAAAGCTTCGACGTCGAAGTGATCGAATCGAAGCGATTCTTCCTACGGATCACCCCGCTCTACCAACAGCTTTCGGCCAACCTCGATCGAGAACCAGACCGCTTTACCGACGATGAGAAGAGGCATATCAAACAGTACGTCTCACGGGCCAAGCTGTTCATCGCCAATATCAATCAGCGACGACAGACTCTTCAAAAGATCACCGAGTACATCGTCGAGGCGCAGAAGGAGTTCTTACTGAGTGGGATTCGCTTTCTCAAGCCATTGACCCGGGCGGCCGTCGCTTACCACCTGGGCATGCACGAATCGACCGTGAGTCGCGCCACCGCGTCAAAATACGTCATGCTGCCCAGCCGAAAGGTGATCCCGTTCAGCGACTTCTTTACGGCCTCGCTCAGTGTGATGGACGTGATCAAGGAGTTGATCGCGAGTGAAACGTCGCCCCTCACGGATCAGGAAATCGCCGACGAGCTCGCGCGCCGGGGGATCGTCATTGCACGACGCACCGTGGCAAAATATCGCGAACAGCTCAGTATCCTGCCGTCGTCGCTGCGCTAGAACGGCGGGCAACGCGATCAGGGCGAGCAATTCGGCTGGTCGCCAACCGCCCAGCGTCGCAGCGAGTCTTTTCCCTGTCGCGAGGTCTTCCTTCCTTTCGGATGGGTTGACGCCCCCGAGTCCGTCCATTAGAATCCGTTCGACATCAGACTTGCGCGGGGCATCCTCGAGGATACATGCAATTACCACGTATTCACCCACTTCGTCAGTCTACCGTGCCGCAACGTGCCGTCCCAGAGGTGGCCGACCAATGAGACTTTGGGGTGGACGCTTCAGCGCCGAGCCGGATCGACTGGTCCAAGAGTTCGGCCAATCGATCGACGTC
>DATLSK010000136.1:0-10027 GCA_035534155.1 Chloroflexota bacterium
TCGTACCGGTAGCGTCGCTCGGCGTCGAGGAAGGCCTCGGTGCGACCGGGAACCGGATCGACTTCGAGTAAGCCAGGGTAGCCCGGGAATTCTCGCCAACGGTCAAGATAGTGATGAAAACGACCGACGAAGCCAGCAGCCCAGGGAAGGCCGATGAGCGTGATCTCGGCAGACGGGAAGCCGCGGCGAATCGCCCGGAAGGCCGGAATCGCGAGGAGCAAATCGCCCAGGTGGAGGGCGCGAACGATCGCTAATCGCTTGATGCTTCGACGCTCAGTTAGCGCGATCATTGGGCTGTCTCCCCGACGAGCTCGAGGACTGCCGCGGCGACTTGGCGGGGCGGAATATCCAGACAAGGCAAACCGAACGGGCACTCAAAGCGATAGCACGGTTGACATGGCGTCGGCTGACGCAGGACCCGGCTCCGGGTCGTCCGGGGCCGCCATTGACTTTCGTGCTCGGTGCCGGCGAAGAGTACGACCTCCGGCGTGCGGGCCGCGTCGGCGAGGTGCATCGTGAACGTATTGTTCGTGATTACCACTGTTGCTCGCTCGACGAGGGCGGCGAATTCACCGACTCGGGTCTCGCCGGCCAGCGAGACGGCGCCCGGACCGATCGCCACCGCGAGATCTTTCGCGCGCTCTACTTCGCGCTCGCCCCCGGAAATCACAATCGACCAACCAAGACCGCGATGGAGGGAGCGGCCAACCTCCGCGAAGCGAGCGAGAGGATAGCGTCGCGACGGACAGCTCGCGCCGGGGTGGATTAGCGCGAATGGCCGTCCGAGGCCGATGCCTTTGATGCGGAGCAGCAAGCCCAGCGTGTCGCGGTCCTGATCACTGATTGACACGGCAAGCTCATGGGAAACCGCATTCCAGCCGAGGGACCTCACGAGATGTAGATTGCGGTCGACTTGATGGACGTCATCAGGCAAAGGTGTGACCGGGTGAGTCAAGACCCCGCCGGCGAATTCTCTAGATTGACCGGCCCGACGCGGAATGCCGGCGAGGTAGCACGCGTACGCGGCCGGATGCGGACTCTGGGCAAAGCTCGTGAAAATGATCGCCCCGTCGTAGTGGCCACGACTCAGAGTCTCGAGCAGGTTCTGCTCGCGCCGCGGATCGAAAGGTAAGTGACCGAGATCCTGCCAGAGAGCACGCGTGGTCAACGTGTCGTCGATCTCGGGAAGGAGGCCGGCAACCGCGGCGCCGCCCGGGCTGGACCAGAGAGTCAGGTGGCATTCGGGAAGCTGGTTGCGCACGGCCCGGAGAGCGGGTCCCGTGAGCAAAACGTCGCCGGCGTTATCCAAACGAGCGATCAATAGTTTACGAGCGTTTTGCCAGCCGGTGGCTTGCAATGAGTTGCCTCCAGGAGAGATCGGGCGGCGGCCAACGCGCTCTCCGGCGTCACATCTTCACAGCAAGTCGACTTTCCCGAGTGAATGCATTGGCCGGAAAACCAGCAGCGCTGAGTCGTGAAGTTCAGCAGATTCAGCTCGGAACATGGGAACGGCGACTGAAGATTGAGAGCCGTGCCGTTCACACCGTAACGTCCCGCCCCGGTTGGACCGTAAATCGCCACGACCGGAGTTCCCAGGGTGCTGGCGAGGTGGGCGATTCCGGAATCACCGGAGGCGAGGAGGGCGAGTTTCTCGAGCCACGCCGCGGTCTGGCGGAGGGGGAGTTTTTCCAGGACCCGTGCCGACGGGATTGATTGGGCGATTTCGTTGGCCAAGGCGGGCGCATCGGCGGCCATGACCGCGACTTGCCAGCCCGCGTTCACCAATTCCTTCCCGAAGCACACAAAGTGGGCGATCGGCCAGCGTTTGACCGCGACGCCCGCATGCGGATTGAGTGCGATGGTGCGTGCTGGGACGAGATCGAGCTGGCGCCAGACGTCCTCGGCGAATTGGCGCTCGGATCGGCTAAGAAAAATCTGGGATGGGCCGGCCGTTTGAGTGGCTGGAATGATCTCCTCTTCACGTAAGCGTCGTAGAAAGAGAGAGGGGATCGATTCGTCCGACGTCGCTCCGGTCCATAATCGAGTCACGGTGCAGGTCGCGCCACTCTGGTCGATGAGATCGTGGATCCCACTATGGCGCGTGTCTGAAATGATCAGATCGTAGTGGGTACGTGCGAGCACGGCGCGAAGGTCGTTTCGGCAGGCCGGCTGGTTTTCTGGTCCGCTGCCCCGTCGTGCAAAAAATACCTGGTGAATGCGCGGGTTGCCAACGAGCAGCTCGGCGCCCGGAGCAAAGCTGAGGACGTCGATCCACGCTTTTGGGTAGGCCGTGCCTACCGCGGCAAGCGCGGGAAGGGTGAAGAGCAGGTCGCCGATTCCTCCGAGCAGCTCGACGAACAGAATGCGCTGGGGAGTCACGCGGCTCCCCTTTCAGACCAACGGCTCGGCCGTAATTCGCTCACGGCTTGCACGACGTCGCCGATTGGCACGTCGCGCAAGCACTTTTGCTCGAACGGACAGACCCGCTGGTAACAAATCGCACAATCGACTGATTGGTTGAGCAAGCGATGCGGCACTTTCCAGGGATGCCATTCGGCCGGAGGATTGGTCAGGGCAAAAAGGACCACGACCGGGGTTTGGACCGCCGCGGCGAGGTGCATCGGCCCGGTGTTGTTCGTGATCGCCAGGTCGGCCTGGGCCAACAGCGCGGCGAGCGAGCTCAGGCTGGTTTGCCCAACCAGACTTATTCCCGGATTGGCGAGTGCTTGCCGGATTTGTTCGACGATCGGCGCGTCACTGCCAGCGCCAGTCCAGAAAATCTGGGCCGCGAACTCGCGCTGGAGCGCCCGGGCCACCTCGACGTAACGATCCGGCGGATAGGTCCGAGACGGGCAGGTACATCCAGGGTGAATGACCACGACCGGACCGTCGGCGCGACACCTTGCGATTAATGCGTTCATCCGGGCGTGGTCGGCCGCGTGAGGCTCGATCCTCAGGTCGTCGCCGGACGGTTCGAATCCCAAACCGCCGACCAGGTCGAGGCCGCGCTCGACCTCATGCATGATTTTCTCGGGGTGCCGGTGACGAGAAGTGAGTAGGCTGCCCGGCCCATCGATAGACGCGGCGTGGCGAAGTGGCACCCCGGCTTGGTAGGAAAGGTAAGCGGCCGGCAGCGGGCTTTGGTGATAAGAAGTGAAGATAATCGCGCCATCGAAGCCACGACGCCGGAGGTGAGCGACCATCGAGGCTTCTCGGCTAGGGTCCTGCGACAGCAGGTGATCGGGATCCATCCACGGTGCGCGATAGACAATAACCTCGTCCAAGTCTGGATCCAGAGCCGCGACTTGCGCACCGCTTGGGCTGGCGAGTAAGGTGAGACGCGCGGAAGGCAGCCTGGCGCGAATGGCGTGAATCGCCGGAGTCGCAAGGATAACGTCGCCGAGGTTGTCCAGGCGGATGATGAGAATACGTTGGGCGCGCTGCCACCGTTCGTCCACTATTTGACCTCGGAAGTGGGCTTTTCTTCTCCATCGTGAAGGCAAGAAGAGTGCCCGAGGGACGAACGCGGTCGATGGGGAGGAGTCGGGAGGTGGAGGTAGGGTTCTGGCGGCTATGCCTTCCGACTCCGCGGTTCTACTGGAGCTCCGCCAACAGCTCGCGGGCGTAGGCAACGCTGTGACCGTCGCCAGTCAAGTGGTCGCCGAGCTGCATGCCTTCGATTGCCATATCGCCCTGGTAGCCAGCCGCGACCATCTCGGACATCGCGAAGCGGTAGTCGATGTCTCCATCGGGCAGCGGCACGCGCAGAAAGATCGTGTGCTTGTTCTCGGGAATGTGGACACGTTTCAGGTTCTTGCAATGCCAATACTTCGAACGTGTCGCCAGCGCGGTGATGGCCTGTTCGGAGGACTCCTCCGGCACGTCGTAAACCCAGATGATGTTACCAAGGTCGGGGTTGATGCCGACGTTCGGCCGATCAATCATGTCGAGGAGGTGCAACGCCGACCAACTATTGTCGACGATCGAATGCTGGTGAACCTCGATCGAGATGTCGACTCCTTCGTCCGCCGCGATTTTTGCAAGCTCGCGGAAGGCGGCGGCGGTAACCTCGTAATCGCTCTGGTGAGCGTCTCGGCTGCTGCCTTGAGACGTTGGCTCGCCGGTAAAATTGCCGGGCAGGCTGGTAACAACCGAGGAACCAACCGTCGTGTTCATGACCGGGCTGCCGATTTGCGCCGCGAAGCGGATCGCTTCTTCCAGCTTTTTGCGGTTACCGCGGATCGAACGAGGATTCGCGAAGCCACCGCCGCCGCGGACGCACAAGCAGGATAAGCCGTGATCGGCGAGCTCGCTGCGTAGCTCGCGGATCTGATCCGCGCTCGCGTTCGGTCCGCCGACCGCGGCGTTTGAGAGTTCGAGTCCGTCGAACCCAAGCGAACGAACCTTTTTCAGCCAACCGGCTCGCACGTCACGACCCGGCAGATTCCAGTTGTCGCCGACGTAAGGGTGGTGGACGCTGCGACGGAACGCATAGACGAACTTCACGGGGCAACCTCCTAACGAATTTGTGACAGGCTGATTCTAGCCGTCTCGCCCGCTGAAGACAATCTATGATGATGAAGTCCAGCGCATTGTCTGCTCGGTCACCGGCTCAACGCCCGTCCAAGGGGCGGTTGGGCTCGTCGGCTCGGGAGCCCTCCGCCCCTGCCTCGTCTCCCGTTCACGGGTTCAGCAGCGGACAGGGAGGGTGTGCGGGACGATGCTGAGACGACGCGCGCGATGAACGAACACTGGAGGAGTCACCAAGGGTGAGAGAACTCCGATGCGATGCTTCAGCAGTCACTCACGCGGCTTTTCGTTCTTCCAGGTACTTGGCTTGGTCGATGGCTAACGCGACCGCGCCGAGCATGCCGGCGTCGTCCCCTAATTCTGAGCGTACAATTCGAGTGCGCCGCACGTAGACCTCCATGGCGCGTTCGCGTAGCGCTCGCCGAATCGTCGGGATCAGAAGATCCCAGGCGTTCGAAACACCGCCGCCAATGGCAATCAGATCCGGATCGAACATGTGCATGACGTTGGCCAAACCTACTCCGAGATTGTAGGCAGCCCATTTGATCACTTGATCGGCAAGCGGATCGCCTTCTCGCGCGGCCTGGACGATGAGTTGAGTCCGTAGCTCATCGAGATTCCCGCGAACGCGTTCGGTGAGCACCGACGTGGCACCGGAAGCGATTCGGCGCGCGGCCTCGCGGGCGATTGCGTGGCCGGAGGCCATTGCTTCCAAGCAGCCAAAGTTGCCACACGTGCAGCGTGGTCCATTCAAATCGATCGTCATGTGGCCAATTTCCGCCGCTCCGCCCCACGCTCCCAGGAGTAGTTCACCATCGTTGACGATGCCGCCGCCAATGCCGGTGCTCACGGTGATGAAAACGAGGTGTGAAGCGCCGCGGCCCGCGCCAAAGTGATGCTCGGCGAGAGCGGCCACGTTCGCATCGTTGCCAACGACGACCGGAACGGTCAGCTTTTGCTCGAGAATCGACCTCAGTTCGACGTCGCCCCAGCCGGGTAAGTTTGGTGGTCGATAGACGATTCCGTTGTACGGATCGACCGGACCGGGTACGGCTGCTGCCACCGTGGCCAGATCGACGAGGCTGATCGGATCCAAGATTGTCCGCGTTTCGGCGATGATTCGGCCGAGGACCGCGTTGCGTCCCTCCTCGGCAAGAGTCCGAACGACCCGGTGACGAATGATGCGGCCAGCACGATCCGCAAGAGCAACGCGCAACCGAGTACCGCCGAGATCGATCCCAATCACGTGATTCGGCCTGTTCTCTGTCACAGGGCCTCCAGGTCGACCGATGAATGAACCCTGGCCGGCTCGGTTCGACTCCCGGGCCCGGCTTTCCGTACGCCCCTGGAAAATACACGCACGACCCTTGCCGAGGCGGTTGCTCATTAGACCTTCGTAAAGGCAATTGGTTTGGGACGCTTTACCCGCGTAGAATGAAGCGAAGGAGACTGCTTAGACGTGAATTTCAACGGGCGTTCCGGTGCAAAGTAGCGGCGACGCGAAGAGGCCGACTGTCCAACGCTATCGTTGGGACGTGGCCGAGCTTGCCCCCGGCGATCATCGGCGAGGTTTTGAGGGGGTTCCGCCGCTGGTTATCCAGCTTCTCTGGAATCGCCTCGTACGTGAGCCTGCCGAAATCGCATGCTACCTGGCCGGCGGTGCCATCGCCGCGGCGTCGCCGTTCACCATGCGTGGGATGCGAGAAGCGATCGGGCGGATTATCCAGGCACGAGCAGCTGAGGAGACAATTGCCGTCTACGGCGACTATGACGTCGACGGAATGACCAGCACCGCCATAGTAACGAGCTGCTTGCGGTTTCTGGGGATCAAAACCCTGCCTTTCTTGCCTCGTCGGGACGTCGAGGGCTACGGTCTGCACGTGGACGCGATTGCCCGTTTGCATGACGCGGGGGCCGGGCTGTTGATTGCAATCGACTGTGGAATTTCGGCAAACTCGGCGGTCGACTTTGCGCGCGGACTCGATCTCGATGTCATCGTGGCCGATCACCACCACGTGCCGGATAATCTCCCGAATGCCGTCGCAGTCATCAACCCCGCGCAGCCAGGATGTGCATACCCGTTCAAGGGGCTGTGCGCGGCCGGCCTTGCCTACAAGCTCTCCGAGGCTCTGCTCGAACGAGTTGGTCTTGGTCCCGAGCTCGCCGAGGCCTGGCTCGACCTGGCGACGTTGGGGACAGTCGCGGACGTCGTACCCCTTTTAGGAGAGAATCGTCGTTTGGTTAGCCGCGGACTGCGCTTCGTTGGCGCCTCCAAACGCCCAGGCATTCAAGCATTACTTGCCAAGGCCGGGGTGAATCCGAGTGAGGTTAACGCCCAAGCGATTGCTTTTCGGATCGCGCCTCGACTGAACGCGGCGGGAAGGCTAGCCGATCCAAACCTTGGTTTGCAACTGCTTCTGACCGAATCCACGGTTGAAGCGGAGAGCTTGGCTGCTGAGCTAGACGAAACGAATCGGGAGCGACAACGACAGACGGATCTCGCCCTCAGCAGCGCTCGGCTGCTCCTGGCGGCGCGGCCGAGCATGCCCAAGCTGCTTTTGGTGGCGGATGAAAGCTACCCTCTCGGGGTGGTTGGTCTGGTAGCCGGTCGCCTCAACGAGGAATTGTCTCGACCGGTGCTCGTCGCGGGCATTAATGACGGGGTGGTCCGCGGGTCGGCGCGCAGTATCGCTCGCTTTCACATTGCCGAGGCGCTAGCCGCGTGCGATGATTTGCTGCTGCGGCACGGCGGCCACACTCGGGCGGCTGGCTTTGCCGTCGTAACCGAGAACCTTGACCGGCTCCGCGGTCGATTGGAGGACCTGGCCGAGCGCCAGCTCACTGAGCATGACGTGGAGCCGAGTCTGGCGATCGATGCTGAATTGGCGCTGCGACGCTGGGGACCTGATCTCTACCATGTTTTGGGACGTCTCGAGCCTTTCGGCTTTGCAAATCCCCAACCCGTCTTGCTCTCCCACCGGGTGCGTGTCCGCGAGGCGCGGGTCGTCGGGCGAACGTCGCCGGGCCATCTCCGTTTGTCACTCGCGGATGGGCCCACGGTTTGGGAAGCAATTGGTTTTGGCTTGGGGGATCGCGCGGCGAACCTCGCCGATTGTCTCGACATCGTCTACCGAGTCGAGCGCCACGAATGGAATGGTCAGGTTGGAGTACAGCTACACCTACTTGACTTGCGCCGATCTCATGGCTAAAAGTTGACAACGCTATTAGCAGGCTTTATACTATGCCTGATGCCGTTGAGCGGAACTGAGGGCAAATCATGGAGACGCCACGTAACGACGAACCGTGTTACATCATTAGCGTTGCCGCGCGCCTCGTGGAAATGCACCCGCAAACCTTGCGGTACTACGAGCGTCTGGGGCTGGTCAAGCCTTCACGATCTGAGGGCAAGATTCGCCTCTATTCGACCGAAGACGTCGAGCGGTTGCGGCAGATTCACAATTACGTGGTGGACCTGGGAGTGAATCTGGCGGGTGTCGAGGTGATCCTCAAGTTCACTGAGAAAATGGCGGAGATGGAAGCAGAATTAGAGCGGTTGCGGGCAGCCCTGGAAGCTCGCGACTTTGGCGAAAGGGGCCAGGCCCCCGAAGGAACTAATCATGGGATTTGAACGTTTTACCGAGCGTGCGCAGGAGGCCCTGCAGCGCGCTCAGGAGATTCTGCGAGAGCAGCGTCACAATCAGCTTGACGTCGAGCATCTACTGCTGGCCCTTTTGGATCAGCCAGAAGGATTGGCGGTTAAGATTCTCGAGCGGCTGGGGGTTGACGTCGCGGCGTTTCGCCAGCGTGTTGCCGATGCCCTGGAAAGTAATCCACGGGTCTACCAGGCTGGTGGAAGTAGCCAGGTCTACATGACCCCGCGCTTGAAGTTTGTTTTCGATCGGGCGATTGAAGAGGCAAATCGCCTGCACGACGAATACGTGAGCAGCGAGCACTTGTTGATCGCGATTGTCGCCGAGCGTGAAGGCGCTTCGGCCCGGCTGTTTCGTGGCTTCGGCGTCGACGTGGAAAAAGTCTACCGTGCTTTGGCCGAGGTTCGCGGCACCCAGCGGGTGACCGATCAGCGCGCCGAGAGCAAGTATCAGGTGCTCGAGCGCTACAGTCGCGACCTGACCGAATTAGCGCGCAGCAATAAGCTCGATCCGGTCGTGGGCCGCGGCGAAGAGATTTTGCGCGTTTTGCAGGTATTGTCCCGACGGACGAAGAACAACCCGGTGCTGATCGGTGAGCCGGGGGTTGGCAAGACGGCAATTGTCGAAGGCCTGGCCCAAAGGATCGTCAACGGCGACGTGCCGGAGCCGCTGCGCCACAAGCGCGTCATTGCACTTGACATGGGCGCCCTGGTCGCGGGCTCAAAGTTTCGCGGCGAATTCGAGGAGCGCCTGCAAGCGGTGATGGAGGAGATCCGGCGAGCGCAGGGTGAGATCATCCTGTTTATCGACGAGCTCCACACGGTCGTCGGCGCGGGCGCCGCCGAAGGCGCGATCGACGCATCCAACATGCTGAAGCCGGCGCTGGCTCGCGGTGAGCTGCAGTGCGTGGGCGCGACGACTTTGGATGAATACCGCCAGCACATCGAGAAGGACGCGGCATTGGAACGGCGGTTCCAGCCGGTGCTGGTTGGCGAGCCGAGTGTGGCCGACACGATCGAGATGCTGCACGGCTTACGCGACAAGTACGAAGCGCACCACAAGATCAAGATCTTGGATGAGGCCCTGGTCGCCGCGGCGGAGTTGTCCGATCGCTATGTGAGCGACCGCTTCTTGCCGGACAAGGCAATCGATTTGATCGACGAAGCCGCGGCTAAGGTTCGCTTGCAGTTGTTCAATCTGCCGACCGAGCTGCGCGTGCTTGAAGACAAGCTCAACCGCTTGCGCTCGGAAGAGGAAGCGGCCGGCTTGGCGCGCGAGTACGAGCGCGCGGCAGAGCTGCGTTCCGAAGCGCTGACGGTCGAAGCGGAGTATCAGGGCGCGCGCAACAAGTGGCGACTGGAGCGAGACATCGACGAGGTGGTCGATGCCGACGACGTGGCTGAATTAGTGGCGAAGTGGACTGGCATTCCGGTGAGCCGGATGCTCGAGACCGAAGTTCAGAAGCTCGTCCAGATGGAAGATCGATTGCACCAGCGTGTAATCGGCCAGGACGAGGCAATTGTCGCGGTATCCGACGCGATCCGTCGGGCTCGCTCCGGATTGCGAGATCCGCGCCGACCAATTGGCTCCTTCCTGTTCCTGGGGCCAACGGGCGTGGGTAAGACCGAGCTGGCGCGGGCGCTTGCCGAATTCCTATTCGACAGTGAAGACGCGATGACTCGGGTCGACATGTCAGAATACATGGAACGGCACGCGGTGTCGCGCATGATTGGCTCGCCGCCGGGGTACGTTGGCTACGACGAAGGCGGTCAGTTGACTGAATCGGTGCGGCGCCGGCCGTATCAGGTGGTGCTCTTCGACGAGGTCGAAAAGGCGCACCCGGACGC
>DATLSK010000137.1:0-2788 GCA_035534155.1 Chloroflexota bacterium
AGCCTTGCTCACTCAGATCGGCTCGATCGATGGAATTCGCGCCGCCAGCGACGAGACGCTATTAGGAGTGAAGGGGATGAACACGCGCGTCCTGGCGTCGCTACGTTCGAAACTGTAGTCCTATCGTAACCCCAGTGCGTCCCACGCGGTCTGCACCTGCCGGTGCAGGTCTTCGAGCGAGCCGGAGTTATCAATCACCGCGCTGGCGTAGTGAAGCTTTTCCGCAATCGGTGTCTGGGCATCGATTCGGCGTTCGGCATCCTCGGGAGTCAAACCGCGCGAGGCCACCAGGCGCCTGATTTGCTGCTCGCGCGGGCAGATGACTATCCAAACGGCATCACAGATCCGATTGGTTCCCGCCTCGATGAGCTTGATCGCCTCGACAACGACGACTCGCGCGACTGACGTCGCGATCATCTCGCGAATCACCCGCGACGTCACGGGGTGGACAAGCTGATCGAGCCGCCGCAGCTTGGTCGAATCACTAAACACAATCCGCCCGAGCGCCCGACGGTCGATCGTTCCGTCCGGGGCGACGATTCCCGGACCAAATTCCTGCACAATCGCCGTGAAGACCGGGCCAGGCGGCTTCATCACGAGATGCGCCACCTGGTCCGCGTCGATGACTTGGGCGCCATGCTGAGTCAGAATAGCCGCTACTGTGCTTTTACCGCACGCGATGTTGCCGGTAAGGCCAATCACGATCGGCATAATCAGTCGGTCCTACGCTCAACCCCTCGGCGACCCGGAGACCTATTGCACCGTAACCGGCCCGGTTGGCTTGGTTTTGGGGCCAACCGGTTTATCTGGCGGCTCGGCGACCAGGGCTTCCGCCGTTAGTACCAAGCTCGCGACCGAGACCGCGTTCTCGAGAGCGACCCGAACCACCTTCACCGGATCGATGATGCCCGCCTCGAGCAGATCCACGTAGCTGCCATCCACGACGTTACAGCCGATGTTGAGATTGCCCGTTTCGGTTTGGAGCCGACGAATGGTCCCAACGACGACCGGCGCTGCCAAGCCCGAGTTTTCGGCCAGGTAGCGCAGTGGCTCTTCAATTGCCCGCTGCAGAATTCCAACGCCGATTCCGACGTCGCCGGGAAGCTGTAGAGTGCTCAACTCGGCCGCCGCGTTCAGGAGGGCCACCCCACCACCAGGCAGGATACCTTCTTCGACGGCCGCGCGCGTCGCCGCTAAAGCATCTTCAACGCGTAATTTCTTCTCTTCTGCTTCAACCTGGGTGTTTGCTCCGACGCGAATCACCCCAATGCCGTTGCTCAAACGCGCCAGACGCTTCTGGAACCACTCCCGGTCATAGTCGGCCGTCGTCTCGGTGACCACTCCCCGAAGGCCTTGGATGCGCGTCTGGATGGCGCTCTCGCTGCCATACCCGCCAACGATCGTCGTGCGATCCTTACCAGCCACGACCCGGCGTGCCCGACCGAGATCTCTCAGGGTGACGTCTTCAACGTTCCGCCCGGATTCCTCGGTTAGTGGATTCGCGCCAGTCATAATCGCCAGGTCTTCGAGCTCGAGTTTCCGGCGATCGCCGTAGCCAGGCGGCTTAACCGCCAGGATGTTGAGCGATCCCTTCACTTTCGTGAGCACCAAGGTCGAAAGAGCATCCTTGTCGACTTCGTCGCAAATGATTAAGAGGCACTTCTCGCCGCCGTCGATCAATCGCTCCAGCAGCGGCACGACATCGCCGATCGCGGTGAGCGAATTATGGGAAATGAAGATCAGAGCGTCTTCTAACACCGCTTCCTGGCGTGCTTCGTCAGTTATGAAGAATGGCGAGGTCCAGCCGTGATCGATCTCAATGCCTTCCTGAAATTCGGTCGTGAGACCAACACCCCGCGACTCCTCGACAGTGATCACTCCATCCTTACCGGCCTTGTCCAACAGATCGGCAAAGATCTCGCCAATTTCCGGGTCAGCGGCTGAAATCGTCGCGACGTGGGCGATATCATCTCTTCCCTGAATCGGACGTGACGACGCTCGCAACGAACCCACGACGGCCTCGGTCGCCCGATCCAGGCCACGCTTGATCAGCATTGGGTTCGCCCCGGCCGCCATCATGTGGAGCCCTTCGGTGACGATTGCCTGGGCGATGACCGTGGCGGTCGTCGTCCCATCGCCGGTGACCTCGTTGGTCCTCAATGCGGCGGTCTTGACAAGCTGCGCTCCCATGTTCTCGAACGGATCGGGCAGCTCGATGTCCTTGGCCACGGTGACGCCGTCGTGCGTCACCATCGGCGCATTCGGCCGGCGATCAATCGCCACGTTCCGGCCTCGCGGTCCCAAGGTAACTTTCACCGCCTGCGCCACCGCGTCCACCCCGACCTTCAACGCCTGGCGCGCTTCATCATCAAAGAGGATCAGTTTGGCCATCCATACCTCCGTATGTGGTCTCGCAAGCCGCAAAGCGCCCGGTGCGGGGTGCACCGGGCGCTCGGACTATCCCAAAATGTTTATAACTTCGCGAGAATGTCACGTTCGCTGAAAATTAGATAATCGGTCTCGTCGAGGCGGATCTCCGTTCCGGCGTACTTCGCGTACAGAACGGTATCTCCTACCTTCACTTCCGGCGCAACGGTCTTGCCATCGTCAGTTACCCGTCCGGGCCCAACCGCGACAACTTTGCCCTCTTGTGGCTTTTCCTGCGCGGTATCCGGAAGAACGATTCCTCCCCGCGTTGTCTCCTCGCGGGGAGTTGGTTGTACCACGACACGATCGCCTAATGGCCTGATTTGCGGCATTGCCATCTGCTCCTGCAGGAGAGTTCTTC
>DATLSK010000138.1:0-7870 GCA_035534155.1 Chloroflexota bacterium
GAGGTAGGCCTCGCCCCTACTGGCCCGCCGTGCCGCGCCCCTGGGCTTCAGTCAGAAGCCCTTGCGCCCGTCCTTCTGGACGGCGACCGCGCCTATCCTAATGCGGTCCAAAATTCAGATTGACCGGAAAGAGTACGTCGAAATAGGTGACGATCAGAAACACCGAGACCAGAAAAACCAGGCCCACCATGTGAATCATACTCTCGCGCTGCGGACTGATTCGCCGTCCGCGAATCGCTTCGATGATCACAAAGAGCAAACGACCCCCGTCGAGTCCTGGAATCGGCAGCAGGTTCGCGAAACCCAGTCCCGCGCTGACGGTTGCCGCGACGCTCAACACCGGGAACCACCAGCCAGTCGTGACCGTTTCCGTCGTGGCTTGACTGGTTATTTGATAGATGCCAAATGGCCCAATCGGCCGAGCCGCATCGGCCGGTATCAAACCTCGGATCACGAGCACCGGCACTGACAACGTTAGGATAACCGTCTGAACGGTCTGAGTGATACCACCAATTATCGCTTTGGGCAGCGAGTAGTACACCGGCTCAACTTTCAGCGGGTGCTCGCTGATTCCAATGCCGACCGGACCCTGGTCACTTGGCCAGGACGTGCGCGGCGTCACCGTGAGGTTTAAAGTTTGCTGGCCGCGCTGAATCACCACGGGAAGCGACTTGCCCAGCGAGGCATACGTGACGGACGAGATTTGACTCGGCCGCTCGATCGTCTGGCCGGCGAACTTGACGATCACGTCTCCGGTCTTGAGACCAGCACGCGCCGCGGGGGAACCGGATACGACGTCGGAGACGATCACCTCGCTCTTGGTGACGGTAGGCCAGCCTGACGCGTAAGCGCCGGAGAAAAGAAGGATCGCGACAATGAAGTTCATCGTCGCACCAGCCACCAGAATCGCGATTCGCCACCAGCGACTTGCTGATGCGAAGCTGCGAGGCGCGGTCGGATCCTCTTCGCCCAGCATCCGTACGAAACCGCCGAGCGGAATCAGATTCAGCGAATACGCCGTTTCGCCACGTTGAATTGCAAATAAACGGGGTGGAAAACCGATGCCAAACTCCTCGACTTTCACGCCGGCGCGTTTTGCCAGGATGAAGTGGCCTAACTCGTGAACCAGGATCAGTGCGCCAAGTAATACGATGAATACGACGACGTTCACTCGTCCCCCTCGCCTCGTGTGCTCGCCTTTGAGCAAGGTGATCGAAACCGACTTGATTGCCACCGTCGAACGGTTGGTCGCCGAGCCAAAGCGGCAAACCGGGTGAATGTACGATCACGCACGTCGCGTGCCCCGACCAATCGACACTTCCAGCTCTTCACGGGTTCGGCGGTCAACTTCCACGACGTCTTCGAGGTTCGGCTTGCCCAACGGCTGGTGCGCCTGGAGGGCCCGATCGACGACGTTTGAGATGTCGGAAAAGCCGATTCTTCCTTCAAGAAATAACCGGACCGCGACATCGTCAGCCGCGCTGAGCACGGTCGGCGCCGTTCCGCCAGCGATTGCCGCGGCCAGTGCCAAGCCAAAGCAAGGGTAGCGCTGTCGGTCCAGCGGGCTAAAGCTCAGCTTCCCAATCGTCTCCAATTTTAAGCGTGGCCAGGGGGCAGGGCACCGTTTCGGGTAGGTCAGAGCGTGCTGAACCGGTATGCGCATGTCGGGCGGGCCGAGCGCGGCCCGAATCGAGCCGTCGTAAAACTCTACCATGGCGTGAACGATGCTTTCTCGATGGAGCAGTACGTCGATCTTGTCGTATGGCAGGCCAAACAGCCAGTGTGCCTCGATCACTTCGAAGCCTTTGTTCATCAACGTTGCCGAGTCAATCGTGACCTTGGGACCCATGACCCAGTTTGGATGAGACAGCGCTTCATCACTCGTGACCGCGGCAAGCTCGTCGATCGGTCGATCTCGAAAGGCGCCGCCGGAGGCGGTCAAGATAATTCGTTCGATCGGACTCGCGGCGAGGTCGCCGCCAAGGGTACAGTCACCTGCGAAGCACTGCCAAACCGCGCTGTGCTCGCTATCAACCGGTAGAATGGCGACGCCGTGGCGTTTCGCCTCGGCCATGACCCGTTCCCCGGCCATCACCAGGACTTCCTTGTTCGCTAAAGCAACCAGCTTCCCGGCCTGAATCGCGGTGAGCGTCGGAGAGAGGCCGATGGCCCCCACGGTCGCAATCAAAACCAGGTCGGCGTCAGGGAGCTGGCACAACTCGTCCAACGAGGTGGTCAGCGCCCCTTGCCAGCGCTGGCCGGCAGCCAATGCTGGGGAATTGACAAACGCCGGCTGAAAGTCGCGGACCTGACAGCCAAGTAGGTCCAAACGCGTGCCAGCGGCCAACCCCACGACTTTTAGCTCGTCAGGATGTGTTCGAACGACCTCAAGGGCTTGTTTGCCAATTGAGCCAGTGCTACCCACGATGACGATTGAGCGCGTCACATTCTCGACCATTTCTCGCAGATTTACCGAAGAACGCGGTTGGCATACAAAAGGGGGACCATCTCGATTCTGGTTTCCTGCCAATCTCAACCCCCGTGGCGACCCTAGGCGAGACCAACCAGCGTCCCAAATAAGAATACCACGATCACGGAAAATACCAGGCCATCGATACGATCGAGGATGCCTCCATGCCCAGGAATCAATTGACCCGCGTCTTTTACGCCCGCTCGCCGCTTCAGAGCCGATTCTGCCAAGTCGCCAACCACCGCGGCAATGGCCACGCAAATACCGAGAGCGATTCCCACGGCGGTTGATCGGCCGACCGTTGGCGCCCAGGCACTGGCGACCAGAGTCCCGACGAGCACGCCGGCCACTGTGCCTTCCCAGGTCTTCTTGGGACTGATCGCCGGCCAAAGTAAGTGCCGACCAAACACGCGCCCAGCGGCGTAGGCCAGTGTGTCAACCGCCCAAACCGAAGTGAGGGTCAGCAACACCCAGGTCGCGCCAAAGTCGAATACCAGGCCATTGAAGGGAACGAAATCGGCTGGACCTGACCATGAGCGCTCGAGAACTAACAGGGCGGCAGGTAGACCGGCATAGACGACTGCCGCTACGCGGAGCAACCCAGGGCTCGATACGGTTTGAGATTGTCCCGATTGGATCGTGAACGCAATGAGATCGGCTACGAGGACACAAGCAAGCGCTGCCAGAATCCCGGCGGAGCCGCCTGCCGCGCCGAGCACCAGAAGAATTGCCCCAACGACCGAAACACTGACTTGAACCTTTTCCGCGCCGGGTTCAAGTAACATCGTCGCTTCGTAGGCGGCGAGTGCCGCGGCGACCGCCACGGCACTCGTGAAAAGTGGTCCACCGAGCCAGACCAAGGCGATGATCATTGGAATGGCGACGATTGACGACGCCACTCGGGCGATCAGCACGAGGTAAGAACGCTGCCGAACTTTCGCTGGCGGGCCGCGTAGGCGGCGAGGGCCCGCTGCAGTTCTTCGCGCCCAAAATCCGGCCAGAAGGTCGATGTCGAATAGTACTCGGCGTAGGCCCCCTGCCAGATTAAGAAGTTGCTCAGGCGCATCTCGCCCGCGGTGCGGATGATCAAATCCGGATCCGGCTGCCCGCCGGTGTAGAGATACTGGCTGATGAGGTCTTCGGTTATCGTTTCCGCGGTGACGCCGTCGGCGATCAACCGTTGTACCGCGTCGACGATCTCGGCACGACCACCGTAGTTGAAGGCGACATTGAGAATGATCCGTGAATTGTCCTTGGTTAGTGCGGTCGCCTGTTGCATCGCCCCGACGAGGCTTTCAGGTAGGCCAGTCGTCCGACCGACGTGGCGCACGCAAACGCCATTGCGGTGAAGGTCTTCGGTTTCGCTCTTGATCACCTCGCCCATGATTTGAAAGAGACCATTGACTTCAGCGGATGGGCGAGTCCAATTTTCCGTTGAGAATGCGTAAATGGTCAGATATTGGACGCCGAATTCCACGCTCGCTTCGAGCACGGTGCGAACGTTGTCGACGCCCGCTCGGTGTCCGTAGAGGCGTGGTAGGCCGCGGGCACTTGCCCATCGACCATTTCCGTCCATGATAATCGCGACGTGCCGGGGCAACTGCTCTGGAGCAGGTTTCCAGTCAGCGGGGAGAACCTGGTGTGCGCCGGTCATACTTCAAGAACTTCCTGTTCTTTGCGCGCGCCGGCGCGATCTACTTCGGCAATTGCTCCATCGGTGTTCTTTTGCAGGCGCTCCAGGGCACGTCGCGAGTCATCCTCGGAAATCTTCTTGTCTTTTTCTAGCTTCTTGAGCTCTTCATGGGCGTCGCGTCGGCAGTTACGGATGTGCACCCGTCCCTCCTCGACGCGTCGCTTGGTCAGCTTCACCAGTTCTTTGCGACGGTCTTCCGTCAGAGGTGGAATGACCAGGCGTACGAGCTTGCCGTCGCTAGCCGGGGTTAAGCCAAGGTCCGACTTGAGAATGGCCTTTTCGATGGCGCCCAGCACCGAGCGGTCCCAGGGTTGAATCGTCAAGGTGCGCGACTCGGGAACTGCGATCGCCGCGACTTGTGGCAGCGGTGTCGGGACACCGTAGTAATCGACACGAATTTTGTCGAGCAGCGCTGGCGAGGCGCGTCCAGTTCGAATCGCCGCGAGATCGTGCCCCAGCGTTTCTTGGGCGTGATGCATACATTCTTCGGCGCGTTTGATAACGTCCGAAACGAGATCCTGTGCCATGTGGTGAACCTCCGGGCCCGTCGACTTGGCGCTCAGGACACCAGTGTGCCAATTGGACAGCCTTCGATCACCCGTCGAATGTTGCCTTCAACCGCGAGATCGAAGACAACGATCGGAAGCTTATTGTCCATACAAAGAGACAATGCGGTGCTATCCATCACCTTGAGCCGCAGATTGAGCGCGTCGATGTAGGAAAGGTGGGTAAACTTTCGCGCCGCGGGGTTAAGCCGAGGATCGGAATCGTAGACGGCATCGACCTGGTTTTTCGCCATGAGCAGCACGTCCGCGCCAATCTCAATTGCCCGCAAGGCGCCCGCCGTGTCGGTACTGACGTACGGGTTACCGGTTCCCGCCGCGAAGATCACGACCCGCCCCTTCTCAAAGTGTCGGGTCGCGCGACGTCGGATGTAGGGTTCAGCGACCGCGGTGACCGTGATCGCTGTCTGCACCCGAGTGTCGACTTTAATCTTTTCGAGGGCATCTTGAAGGGCAAGCGCGTTGATGATTGTCGCCAGCATTCCGGCGTAATCCGCCTGGGCGCGATCCATGCCACGTTCGGCCGCGGCTTGACCACGCCAGATGTTGCCGCCGCCGACCACGATGCCCAGATCGATCTGGAAGTTAAGCACGACGTCGCGGATCTGCTCGGCGATGCTGTTTAAGGTAGCGGTGTCAATAATTGCGCCGGCGTGAGTGCCGGTCAATGCTTCACCGCTAATTTTTAGCACGACGCGCTTGTACTTGGTCAAGTTGCCGCCTCGGGCTCCTCGCCAAGGGCGTAGCGAACGAACCGGCGCACTCGGATTGACTCTCCGAGTTTGGCAATGTTGCGCTTGATCAAGTCCTCGATCGTGACGCTGGGCTCTTTGATGAAGGGCTGCGCCAGCAGGGCAAGCTCACTGGCCTGGCTGGCGTCGTCCGGCGGCACTTCGGCAACCGTGACATACTTCGGGCCGGTTGCCGCGACTTGCATGGCGATATCGTGAGCGAGCTGGCGGAAATCGTCGGTGCGAGCGACAAAGTCGGTCTCACAATTGACTTCAACCATCGCTCCGATCCGACCACCGGCGTGAATGTACGAATCGATCAAGCCCTGCTGCGCCACTCGACCGGCCTTTTTCTCGGCCCGGGCGAGACCTTGGCGTGCGAGGATCTCCATCGCCTTGTCCATGTTTCCGGAGGCTTCAACGAGTGCTCGCTTGCATTCCATCACGCCAGCGCCGGTGCGCTCGCGTAGCTCTTTCACTGATGATGCGGATATTTCCAATCTTCCCTCACCTGGTACAAGATCAAGGAGCGAAAAGAACCTCGAAATTAGACGGCCGCGGTCGTGCCCGATGACACTTCGTCTTCGGCGAATTGCTCGCCGTCGGTGGCACCCGGGTAATCCACCATGTCGGGTTTGATGTCCTCCGCGACGTGCGCTGCCGAGGCGCCGTAAGCAGCGGCTCGTTCTTCCTCGGCGGACGCGGCTGCTTCCTTGGCTTCCTGCTCCTCGACGGCCTTGCGCATTGCCACTCCTTCGAGAACGGCATCGGCCATTTTGCTCGAAAGTAGCTTCACCGCGCGAATCGCATCGTCGTTGGCTGGGATTGGATAGTCAATTTCCTCGGGATTACAGTTCGTGTCAACCAGAGCGACGATTGGAATTTCCAACCGACGTGCCTCGGCCACAGCCAGGCGCTCCTTGTGGGGGTCGATGATGAAGATCGCCGTCGGCAAACGGCGCATCGTCTTGATGCCGCCGAGGAGCCGGTTCAGGCGTACGATCTCCTCTTCACGCTGGCTCGCTTCTTTCTTCGGCAGTCGTTCAAATTCACCCGCTGCCTTCGAGGACTCAAGCTCTTCGAGGCGCTTGATGCGGGTTTGGATCGTTCGAAAGTTAGTGAGCATCCCGCCGAGCCAGCGCTGATTGACGTAAAATTGCTCCGAGCGCTTGGCTTCGTTCTCGATCGCTTCCTGGGCCTGTTTTTTGGTCCCGACGAACAGGATCGTACCATTGCTTTGCGAGATATCTCGAACAAAGTTATAGGCTTCGGTGAGCTTGCTGACGGTTTGCTGGAGATCGATAATGTGGATACCGTTGCGCTCGGTGAAGATGAAAGGCTTCATCCGCGGGTTCCACCGTCGGGTTTGGTGTCCGAAGTGAACACCTGCCTCGAGCAGCAACTTCATGGAAACGACGTTAGGCATAGAGTAACTAAATCTCCCTTCGTTTTGTCGGCCTCATTTGAAAGGACCGGTCCCTTCCTGCTTCCTCATCCGGGGTTAGAACCAGCGCCCAGGGGGGCGCTTGGCACGACCAACCCAGTCGGCAGCAGTGCAGAGTACACCATTTGGTGCAGAAAAAGTATACCATCCGCCCGGAATCGGAGCAAGCGAGACCGGATCCGATCGTCTCGGTTCGGGTCAGTATAATAGCGCTGGCAGTTCGTGGGCCACGCGGGTAGCCTTCCAAAACCCGGGCCAGAACGAGGCTGCTATTCGAACGAGACCGAGCGGACGCAATGGCAGAAATGAACGACGAATACTGTTGTGAAGAGTTTCAGAGCGCGTCTGACGTTACCTTCGCCAATGCGATCGACGGCGCGACGTCGTGGCTCCTCTATGGTACGGACTACGATAGTGTCAGCAGCGGTCAACCGGAGCTACGCTATTGGCCAATTCGCTTCTGCCCATTCTGTGGGAAAGCGCTCGAGCCAGCCAAATCCTTGCCGCCCCGTGGCCTTCGGCAGTTTGGGAGATAGAGCGCTTCACGATTCGGTGTCGAAAGTGGTTGGCAGCAAGCTGGCCGGTCCTGGACGATCAATCAAACCCTGCTAAGGCACCGCGGGCTCGCGTCGGAGTGAAAGGACTGAACGGCCAATCCTTTCGCTCCGACTTGGCCTTTTAAAGAATGTAACGCGCCAAATCATCGTGAACCAGTAGGTGGTTCACGCGACGATTGACAAAGGGTGCATCGACGACGATGGTTTCCCCGGCGTGATCCGGGGCGTCAAAGGACAGATCTTCGATAACCCGTTCGAGTACCGTATGCAGGCGTCGGGCACCGATATTTTCGGTCGTCTCGTTCACCTGGAAAGCCACCTCGGCGACTCGGGTGATCGCGTCGTCGGAGAAGCGAAGCTCGACGCCCTCGGTGCCGAGCAGGGCCTGGTGCTGCTTGATCAGCGAGTTGTC